>NZ_JALUFF010000012.1 GCF_027052235.1 Thermococcus sp. | reverse complement strand
GCAAGGCGGAGGCCCCGGGTTCAAATCCCGGCCGGTCCACCATCCCTGGGGGCCCGTGGTCTAGACTGGTTATGACGCCACCCTGACAAGGTGGAGGTCCGGGGTTCGAATCCCCGCGGGCCCACCACAACAGCCCTTTCTGACGAAAGAGCTGGCGGAATGTTAAGGACTGCTCATGATGTGTTCCTAAGCCTTGTACGTGCTTTTCAAGTGCTGTAATTCTGAAAGCTTTCCTCCCTAAACAGTGCCTTCTGCGAGGGGTTATTTTTAGTAGCGCCCGAGGGGCGCGAAGGAGATAAACCCAGCAGATATCGGCTACTCTACCCAAGAAAGCCTTCGAAATCTCGGTGATTCTCCTACCAACTGGTCGTTTTGAGTATGAGAACTTTTAACTTACTTCTTGGGCGGGTTTAATCCTAAAATCGACGCCCGGATGATACCGACAATGAAGCTGAAACGATTTTAGAGGGCCTCTTCAATGGAACCCCTTGAGGTTGCCCTTTGAGTAGTGCACAACCAATCTTTTGCCCCCTTTGGGGTGCCCTTTGGTCAAGCTTTCCCTAACCCTCCACAGCGGATCAAAGGTTGAACATCGCTGAACGAATTGGGGCTTTTGGGTTAACAATTGAGCTTAACCTATCAGTGATTGTCAAATGCCCTCCTTTTCGAAGTCCTTATAATTCATCTATCGAAAATCCTTCGAGGTGATTCTGATGGAGGTAGCAGGTGGTTACTGGGGCAGAATTCTCAGGGTGAACCTTACGACCGGAGAAGCCAAGGTCGAGTCCCTTCCCGAGGAGTTCCCGAGGAAGTACCTCGGTGGCGTTGGTTTTGGAACGAGGGTTCTCTACGACGAAGTTCCGGCCGGAGCTGACCCGCTCGGACCGGAGAACAAGATGATTATCACGCCGGGCCTCTTCGTTGACACCGGCATAGGAACAGGCTCGAAGACGGCCTTCAACTTCAAGAGCCCGCTGACGGGTGCCTACGGCAGGTCGATGGCCGGTGCCGAGCTCGGCGTCCAGCTCAAGAGGGCCGGCTACGACATGCTCATCATCGAGGGAAAGAGCGAGGAACCGGTTCTCCTCGTCATAAACGACGATGAGGTTAAGATTGTCCCTGCAGAGGCATACTGGGGCCTCACCACCGGCGAGGCGAGGGCCAAAGCCAAGGAGGAGTACCCCGGCTACGCCACCGCCTTCATAGGGCCGGCCGGTGAGAGGCTCAGCTTAATCTCGATCATCGAGACCGACGACAGGCAGGCAGCTAGAGGTGGTCCCGGAGCCGTCCTTGGAAGCAAGAAGCTCAAGGGAATCCTTGTGAAGGGAAGCAAGAGGGTGCCGATAGCGAACCCAGAAAAGCTCCGCGAGCTGATAAAGAAGTGGGCGCTGGTCTTTAAGGATCACCCGGCTACAAAGGCCGACATGGAATACGGAAGCGGCGAGTTCCTCGACTGGATGAACCGCGAGCGCGGTACCTTCCCGACGAGGAACTGGCAGATGGGCTTCTTCAAGAAGGCCTACGAGAGGGCCAAGGCTGAGGGAAGGGAGCACATTGGAATAGACCCCTATTACTGGGCCCCGAAGTACAGGAAGGGAAGGAGACCGTGCCCGATGTGCAACAAGCCCTGCAGTCAGTACGTCCACGTCGAGAGCAAGAAGTGGGGCACCTTCGAGGTCGACGGCCCGGAGTACGAGACCCTCTACTCCTTCGGTGGCGTCCTTGAGATCGACGACTTCGAGACGGTAGCTTATCTCAACTACCTCGCCGACCAGCTCGGCCTCGACAGCATCTCCGCCGGTGTTACAATAGCATGGGCGATGGAGGCTTACGAGCGTGGCCTGCTCACCAAGGAGGAAGCCGATGGCCTCGAGCTAACCTTCGGCAACGGCGAGGCAGCTGTTGAGGCCCTCAGAAAGATGGCCTACCGCGAGGGCAACCTCGGAAAGCTCCTAGCTGATGGTGTCAAGAGGGCCAGCGAGCGCTTAGGCAGGGGAAGCGAGAAGTTTGCACTGCACGTCAAGGGAATGGAGCCACCAGCTTACGACGTTAGGGGGATCAAGGGAATGGCCTTGGCCTTTGCCGTCAGCGTCCGTGGTGCCGACCACCTTACTGCTGGCGCTTACGGAACCGAGCTCGTCGGCAAGTGGTGGAAGTTTGAGGGCGTTGACAGGACGAAGGGCGAGAACAAGGGCTTCGAGATAGCCATCCACGAGAACCTCATGGCAGTCTACGACGCCCTCGGTGTCTGTAAGTTCTCAAGGCACATGTACTACCTTGAGGGCTTCCCGGAGCTTATCGAGGCCGTAACAGGAATGCGTATGGGCGACGCTGAGATAATAACCGTCGGCGAGAGGATAATGAACATAGCCAGAGCCTTCAACGTCCGCGAGGGCTTCAGCAGGAAGGACGACACCCTACCGTACAGGATAATGTGGGAGCCGATCCCGGAGGGAGTCAGCAAAGGCCTCCACGTCCCGCCGTGGGAGCTCGACAGGATGCTGGATGAGTACTATCAGGCAAGGGGCTGGAGCAGGGACGGAATCCCGACCAAGGCCAAGCTGGTAGCTTTGGACCTACCGGACATCGCGGAGGACATCGGGGCCGGAATCTGAGGGTTTTTCCATTTTCAAACTTTTTAGTTCCCGGTTGTGGAAATACTTGGCCGCTGTTAAGGGGGAGCAGGCGAAGCTCCCCACGACTTCTTTTAGTTCCCCGAAACAGAAAGCTTTATAAACTCACAAACCCCCATGTAAGAGCGCTCCTGCACTCTTCTGCGCGGTGGTTGTGGTGTATGCAGTGGATTTTGATTACTACGTTCTTGAGTTAGATGGTGTGGACGGGCCCATCAGGGTGGAGGTGGAGTTCGGTGCAGAAAACTTCCGCTTCATCATCGCTGACGGCTACGACCGCTACATCTACGAGGCCATTGACTTAACTCCCGAGAACGTCTTCCTCCTCGTTTACCTCTTCGCCAAATACATCGAGCGGGCCCTCAGCGAGGAGGAAATTAGAACCCTGCTCCGCTGAGCTTTCTTTTTTGCCCCCTTTGGGGCTTGCACGGGAGGTGGTTTTGTGAAGACCTGCAAACGTTATGAGGTTCGCCTGAAGAGCACCCGCGACGGGCTCTTTGGAAAATCAAGCAGAACCGTTACGCTCTCCCTTACTCTGCTAGAAGACCACGCCCGCCTCTGGGGGATGTTCAGCGTGCTCCTGCCCTACTCCGAAAAGAACGCCCGCGAGCTCCTTGAGTTCCTCAAGGCACTCGTTGAGAAGGTTGAACTTCACGAGGAGGCCAAACGCCTCCTCTGATTTTTTGAGAAAATTTAATACGCCGGGCAACCAGAGGCAGTTGGTGAGTCCTATGGAGGAGGGGCTCAAAGCCTGCAAGAACTGCCGCTGGTTCGGGCCGATTGATTCGTGCCTTCCGGGTTACGGGATATGCAGGAAGCACATAAAGACCGTCCACATGAACTTCGTTTGTGACGACTGGGAACCGCTATGGGTCTCCACTGAGGAAGAACGGAAAGAATGAGTGGTGCAGGTGTTATATCGGTTGCAGATACTTACTTCTTGTAAACCCTCACATCAACGACGACGTGCCAGACGCCAGGGGCATAGCGTTTGATGACCAGCTCGTTGAGCTTCTCAGCCTCATAGCCGTGGTCTCTGGCAACCCTTCTGAAGGTCGCGAAGGGTTCATCAGGCATCAGCCTTTCGGGCACGGTATTGTGGTAGTGGATTACCGCCTCGTCCTTGGCTATGCTCAGAGCCTTTGGGATGAACTCGTGGGTTGTGACCACGTAGCCCATCAGAACCCTGTCCGCTATGTTCTCGGCCGGAAAGTCGCGGTTGTCCATGTTGTAGGGCGTCATAAGGTCCTGAACACCGTTGAGCCAGATGTTTTCAACGAGAAAGCGGAAGGTGTAGGGGTCTTTCTCGATGGCTATAACCCTGGCCTTTCTATGGACGGCCATCGGCAGGCTCAAATGCCCGATTCCGGCGAACATGTCAACGACGAGCTCGTTGGGTTTTGCGACCTTGGCCATTCTCACGCGCTCCTTGACGTTGGCGGGAGAGAACATTACCTTTGCCACGTCGAGCTTGTACTTAACGCCGTTCTCGACGTGAACCGTAACGGTGTCTCTGCCGTAGAGTAGCTCGTAGTAGGGCTTTCTTGTCTCGCCATGAATGTGGCCCTTCCTGAGGACGGTCTTTACTCCGAGGACTTCGGCGTAAACTTCGGCTATCCTCGCCTTGTAGGGCTCAAGCTCCTTCCTCAGGGGCAGAATTAGGACGTCGCCTATCCTGACCCAGTGTTTCGGGAGGAGCCCAACCAGCTCAGGTGGAAGTTCCTTCGAGAGAATTTCCCTTATCCTCGGCTTTATGACCTGCGTCCTCATCGGCCCCGCTTGGGCGATGGATTTTAAAAGCCTTCCCGACGTTTCGACGAAAGGCGATGGGAAATCCTTAAAAGACTGGAGTGAGAGTTTAAAACGAGGAATCTCCGGAGGTCGATGATGAATATGGAGGAAGAGCCCCCGAATAGTGGGTTGTTTTCGAGGATTTTTAGGAAGAGTGAGGAGGCCCTTCTTGAGCAGAAGCTCAGCAACGAGGCCTACGAGGACTACAGGAGGCTTCTCATGAGGGCGAGGCCCGAAGTGGACGGGGAGAAGATAACGCTCCGCCTGGCAGACGGAACCGTCGAGCTTGAGGACGGAGTGCTGAGGGTCAGGGCAAAGAACAGGAAGAAGGCGGAGAAGATACTCCGCAACCTCCACCACTACTCCAGCCCCCCGAGTCTCTGGCCTGCCTACGGTCTGAGCTACTCGATAAAGAGGAAGAAGCGGATGGTTCTCTGACGGAAGGTTTAAATCCTTCTTTCCCTTCACAACCTTCTGCGGATGACGACCCTTGCCCAGTCTGAGCTGTGATGACGTCGGTATTAGCTGACGCAGGGGCGGTGAGGTTCGCGGGCCGATGACCCGCCCCGAGAGGAGGGAAGAGGATGAGCGACGAGGACGACGGACTGCTTGAGTTCTACGCGAGCGAGGCCCTGACCTGCCCAAGGAGGATATACTTTCGGCTTAAGGGTTATCCCGAGAGGTGGCCCGAGTTCGTCAAGGTCAGGCTCGACCAGGGAGTCAACACCCACAGGGTTCTCGGGGAGATTCTCAGGAGGCGCTTCGGCTTCGAGCTTGAAAAGCACCTGATTTTAAGGTCGGAGAAGCTGGGGCTGGAGATACACGGGAGGATAGACGCCTTCAGGGACTTTCCGATAGAGATAAAGGGAAAGACTAGCCTCCCGAAGGCCCCCTACGACTACCACCTGGCCCAGCTCAACGTCTACCTTCGGTGGGCTGAGGCCGAATACGGATACCTGTATTACATCAAGCTCCACGATGAGCCTATGAAGGTCATAGGAAAGCTCGATCTCTCGGGCTTCCCGGTCATAAAGGGGCCCAACTTCCGGGCCTTTGAAGTTCCGTACGACAGGACGCTCTTCCGGGAGACCCTCAGGCACTTCTACGGCGTGAAAAAGGCCTACGAAAAGGACAGGCCCCCGAAGGGGTGGAAGAGCTACGCCTGTCGCTTCTGTCCCTATCGCTACCTCTGCTACCCCGATGGAGAGCCCTAGTTCAATCCCTTCTGGCAACCCACTTGAGGCCGTTCTCCACCACCGCTTTTATCTCCCCGAGGTTGTAGAGGTGGGCTATGATGGCCCTCACCGGGACGAGGTTGAGGGCGAGCTTCTTAGGGCTTGGCTCAACGCTGAGGGCCTTCATAAGTGCCAAGGCCAGCTCATCGACCGATAGGGGTTTCCTGAGGAGTTCCTTTGAGAGGGAAATCGAGACGGTAACCCTCTCTCCGTTGGCGGAGATTAGGCTTAGTGCCTCCTCCCCGGAAACCACAGGCCCGTGGGAGGGAACCAGGGTAACTCCCGAGAGCGCCAGCTCCTCAAGAACCTTCAGGGAGTCAAGGAACGCCCCAACGTCGAGGAGGTACGGCAGGCCCACCGTCTCCAAAAGCCTCTCACCGAAGAAGGAGTCCCCGGCGTAGATGACTCCATCGCTCAAAAACCCGCTCATGCCCGGAGAGTGCCCCGGCAGTCCAACGACCTCAAGCCCGAAGAGCCTATCACCCCACTCGAATATCCCGTGAACCCTGACCTCGTCGGGGATTGAGTACGCCAGAAAACCCTCGGGTGCCCTTGAGCCAAAGGTCAGGACTTCCCTAGCGAGGGGGCTCTCGGCTATGGAGAACTCGAAGCGGTGGGTGTAGAGCGGAACATCGATCTTCCGGGAGACGGCGATGTGGTCTGCGTGCCCGTGGGTGGCAACCTGAGCCAGAAGGGGCTTTTCGAGCTTTCTGGCCTCCCTGAGGAGGTCTTTATGCCTGCCCTTCCCGTGAGCCGGGTCTATGAGAACGAGGCCATCCTCAAGAACTTTAAAGCCCGTCGAGGGGCTTCCGGGGTAAATATAGAAATCGTCGCCAAGTTTTCTCAGTCCCATCAAACCACCGTGTGAAGTTCTCAAAAGAAGAATAAAAACGTTGGCAAAAGGGAATAGAAATCAGACGTGCCTGGCGTAGAGGGTCTTTCTGCCCTCGGCCTTGGCCCTCTTGACTGCCTTCTCTATGAGGGCCTTGAGCTCCTCCTCAAGGGCATCGTAGAACTCCGGGCTGACCCTGAGCTCGGGGTCGATGCTCTTCACAAACTCCTTAACCTTGGACTTAACTAACATCTCTGCCATTTCACACACCTCCTTTACGGCCAGAGGCCGTCCTTAGTGGGGATTTTACCTTTATAACTCTTCTGCTCCGGGAGAGCTCAAAAAAGGCCACCCCTCCCGAAAGGTTAAAATTCCGGAGCGAGACCTCCAGAAAGGTGGGAGATGGTGAGGGTTGTCCTCATAGATGGAGAGCACTATCCTCCTGTGACACGATGGGCGATTGAGAAGCTCGGAGAAGTGTGCTGTGCGGTTTTCCTCGGGGGAGAGGAGAAAATAGGCTCCCTGGAGGCTCTTGAGAGAGAGCTGGGGGTCAGGCTTTACCGCTCGCCCAACCCGCTGGAGGCCCTCGACAGGGCAATCTCAGAGAACGACGTGAAGGAAGTCGTTGACCTGAGCGACGAGCCCGTTGTTGACTACGAGATGAGGTTCAGGATAGCCTCACTCTGCATGCTCAGGGGGGTAGCTTACAGGGGAGCAGACTTCGAGTTCAGGCCGAGGGAGCTTTTAAAGCCCTCAAAGCCGAGCATAGCCGTTATCGGAACAGGAAAAAGGGTTGGAAAAACGGCCGTGGGGAGCTTCGTCGCGAAAACCCTTAAAGAGCGCTTCCGGCCGGTCGTCGTGACGATGGGGCGCGGAGGGCCTGAGAGGCCGGAGCTCGTCGACGGGGAAAGGCTAACCCTAACCCCCGAGTTCCTGCTGGAGATAGCAAGAAAGGGAAAGCACGCTGCATCGGACCACTACGAGGATGCACTGATTGCTGGAGTGACGACGATAGGGTGCCGTCGCTGTGGGGGTGGCATGGCCGGCTTCCCCTTCTTCGATGTGGTCTCCGAGGGGCTCAAACTCGCCGAGAGCCTGCCCCATGACATAATAGTCTTCGAGGGGAGCGGTGCGACGATGCCCCCGGTTAGGGCAGGGGGCTACATAACCGTAGTCGGGGCAAACCAGAGGCTGGAGTACGTAGGCAACTACTTCGGCCCCTTCAGGGTGGCGCTGGCAGACGTGGTTGTGGTCACGATGGCGGACACCGTCGGCAGAGAAAGGCTGGAAAGGCTCGTGGAGACGATAAGGCGGATAAACCCCCCGGCCGATGTTCACCTGACGGCTTTCGAACCGAGACCACTGGGAGATGTCAGCGGAAGGCGCGTTGCACTCTTTATGACCTCTGAGGAGGCCCTCGCTAAGGCAAGGGAGAGGCTTGAGGGTCTCGGGGCCGAGGTGGTGTTCAGCTCAGGAAATCTAGCAAGGCGCTCACTTCTCAGGAGGGAACTTGAGAGCCTGAAAGATGTGGACGCCGTTCTCGTCGAGCTCAAGGCGGCTGCCGTTGACACAGTAACAGCGTGGGCAGTGGACAAGAACCTCGAAGTCATCTACCTTGCCAACGAGCCCGTGAACATCGACGGCAAAAACCTCAGTGAAGCTGTTTTGAGTCTAGCGGAGAGGGTGGTGGGAGAATGATAATAGTCACCGACCCCGAAAGGAAGGTGAGCCTCCCCTTTTCGAGGGGAATCCTCACGCGCTCGATAACCCTCGCCGGGGTTGACGTCGGAATAGCCTACATCATAGCGACTGAAGTCCAGAAGGAGCTCCTTGAGAGGGGGAGAAGAACCGTCACAACCGACGACATAAGGGAGTTGACCTACGAGAAGCTCATCCAGCACGGCCTGAAGGAGGAGGCCGAAAGGTATCTCTTCTGGAGGCAGTTCCGGAGGAGGAAGATGCCCCTCGTCATCCTCATCGGGGGTGTAACCGGGGTTGGAAAGTCGACGATAGCGACGGAGCTGGCCTTCAGGCTGTCGATAAGGACTGTGATAGGCACCGACACAGTCAGGGAGGTCATGAGGAAGATAATAGCGAGGGAGCTCCTGCCAGATTTGCACTCCTCGTCCTTTATGGCATGGCGCGAGCTCAAGGGGGCGAAGAGCCTGATAGAGGGGTTCGAGAGCCAGGTGAGGCACGTCTCTGTCGGAGTGCAGGCGGTTCTCGACAGGGCCCTCAGGGAGGGGATGAACGCGATAGTGGAGGGAATCCACCTAGTTCCTGGCTTTATAGAGACCAACGAGAACTCCTTCATGTACATTCTCTCCGTGAGCGACAGGAAGGCCCTTGAGGCCCATTTCTACGAGCGCTCCCGCTACAGCAAGAGGCCCGCCGAGTACTACATCGAGCACCTCGACGAGATACTCTGGCTTCAGGAGTACATAATCAGGAGGGCGAGGGAGTACGGGGTAAAGGTGATAGAGAACGTTGAGCTGGAAAAAACCGTCACTGAGATAATGGAGGACCTTATGGAGCGCCTGAGGAGGGTCTGAGTGGCCATATCCCGAGGAGCCTCCTGCTTCCCCAGGTTGCCTGAACCTCAAAGGCAACGATCATACCCGGGTAAACGTCTATCAGGTTGAAGCTGTTGCCGAAGGTGTTCCTGTGGAGCTCCCAGCTCAGGGAGCCGGCGTTGATTACGACGGTGTTCTCGACCCTGACCGCGAAGGCATTGCCCCCGTGACCGGTTAGGACTATCTCAGCCCCGTGCTGGGTGAGAATCTTCAGGACATCCCCTGCGTCCTCAAGGAAGCCCTTTTCCCTGCTCCCCGGTATGGGAACGACGTTGTGGTGCATGAAGACGACTCTCGTCCCCTCGGCGCTCTCAAGGTCGCCGGCGAGCTTTCTCTGGCCGAACCTGCCGACTGAACCGACCTCGTACTCGTACTGGGGGGTCAGAACCGGGATGAAGGTGAAGTCTCTCAGCGGGGTTACCTCGGGCTCACCGAAGTACTCCGGGAAGAGCTCGTGGCCGAGGCAGGTCATGTCGCTTGAGCCGGGAACAGCGAGCTTTGGGGCACCTATCTTCTCCCAGAACTCAGAGGCCCTCTCAAAGTTCCTCTCGATACCAACATCAACCATGTTACCTGAGTGGACGACGACGTCCGGTTTTAGCTTCTCGTTTATCAGCCGTATCGCGTTCTCCAGAACCTTTCTCCTGAAGTAAACTCTGTCAGAGACCCTCGTATCGGCCACGTGAACTATCCTTATCAGCCTCTCGCCCCGGGGTATGAAGAGCTTTGACTTCACAGGCCTGTGGCTTTTGGTCTCTTCTTCTCCCACAAGTCGCCTGACCGTCACGCCTATCCTGTCTTTCTCTATCTCAACGATGTTGTAGCTGTTCACGTCGCCCCTCCTCGTCTTCCGGCAGGAGGTGCACCCGGCGTTGTCAACTATCAGGTCTTCAACGCGGTAGACATTGGGGACGTGCTTGTGACCGCAGAGGTAGAGCGTTACGTCGTGTCTCAGGAGAAGATCCAGAACGTCGCCGGCGTTGAAGAGGACGTTTCTCTCCCGGCCGGTGTTTGGAAGGGGGACGAGGTGGTGGTGAGAGGCCACTATCTTTATGGGCCTCTCGGAGTACTCCTCAAGAACCTTCTTGAGCCAGCGGAACTTGTGCCTCCCAATCCTCCCGTCGCTCAAATCCGGTATCGTCGAGTCCACCCAGATGAGGACACCGTCCTTGAACTCGTAAACACCGTTCAACGGCCCGATGAACTCCTCAAAGAGCTCATACCCAACGTTCCTGACGTCGTGGTTGCCGGGGATAACAACGAGGGGCTTTTTGATTTTCTTCAGCTCGTATTCGGCCCTCTCGTACTCCTCCCTGAGACCGCTGTTGGTGACGTCCCCGGTATGGACAACGAGGTCGAAGTTCAGCCTGTTTATCTCGCTCACCGTGAGGTCGTAGGCGTAGCTCTTGTAGGCCTCTCCTCCAGTGATGTGGGTGTCGCTTATGTGGGCTATCCTCATGGCCATCACTCCGCGGCTATCGCGGTTTCAAGCTTTCTCCTGCTCGCCTGAAGGAGGTCGCTGAGGGTAAATATCCCGACTATCTGGCCGTTCTCCTCTATCAGCATGTGCTTAACCCCCTTCTTGGCCATAACGTCGAGGACTTCCCTGAGGGGGGCGTTTGAGTTCATGGTTATCAGTTCTTTCGTCATTATCTCCCTCACCGGCGTCGTGTTGGGCCTTCCGGGGATGACGACGCGACGTATCACGTCGGTCTTGGTGAAGAAGCCGACGACCCTGCCGTCTTCAACGACCACGAGGGAGCTTATGTCAAACTCCACCATGAGCTCGCAGGCCCTCTTCACCGTATCATCTGGAGAAACGCCAATCAGCTTCCTCGTCATGTAGACCTTTATCGGGGCGTTCTCGTCCATGCTCTCACCCCAGCCTGAGGGTCTCCAACCTTCCGGGTTCAATTAGATATGCCGTCCCGTTGGGAACCTCACTCCAGCCGGCCCGATAGTAGAGTTCGAGGGTTGAAGAGGCTATGGCGAAGGGCTTGGTGAGGGCTATCAGCCTCGCGTAGTTCCTGTGGAGGGGATTCTCGTAGTAGGAGGAGCTCATGTAGGCCGTGATAAAGGCCCTCCAGCTTCCATCGGGCATAAGGAACAGCGTCATCGTGTTGAATGTCGTCCTAGAAACGTTCGCCCCAAAGGAGTAGTGCTCCAAAAGGTTCTCCGCGGTGGGCCCGTCGAGGAGACGGCAGAGGTAGGCGGAGAAGGCATAGCTGTCAGACGTTCCCTCAAAGTGCTCCCTATCAAAGCCGGCCCTCTCTATCACGGCTTCCTTGTCGAGGTCACCGTTGTGACTGAACCAGAAGGAGAAACCCTTCCTTGAGGAGAAGGAAAAGGGCTGAACGTTGAAGAGGCTCTTTGCCCCCTGGCTCGCGGCCCTCGCGTGGGCCATGAGAACGACCTCACCACTAAGGCTGTCGAGGAGGCCCGAAAAGCCATCCTCATCCTCAAAGACAGGCCTTGGAGAGCGGTAGTGGACAATCCCCCCTTCCCCGAGAAGGACGTAGCCCCAGCCATCTGCGTGGCCCGTCTTCCCGCTTCTTCTGGCCCTGTAGGGGTCGTGCTCGGCCGATTTCCTGAAGGCCTCGGCGAGGGGTCTGAGTTCTTCACCATCGCCCATTGCAAAGAGTATCCTGCACACCTTCTTCACCCTCAGGGTTTACACGGCAAAAGCTTTTAGGTTTCCGGTCGGAGTTGGTTAAGGTGTGGGAATGGAGGAGCTTGAAAGAGCGGTGCTGACGGTCATGTCGAGGGTCTCCTCCCACAGGAAGCTCTACGAGAGGAACGAGGAGGCCGTTAAGCAGCACCTCATAGGGGAAATCTTCAAGGCCCTCGGCTGGGACTGGAGCAACCCCGAGGAAGTCCGGCCCGAGGAGAGAACCGAGGACGGAAGGGCCGACTACGCTCTCTTCCTCAACGGGGAGATAGTTGCCTTCGTGGAGGCCAAGAACCTCGGGGTCAACGTCCTGAGCAAAGATGAGCCCCTCAGACAGCTGGCGCGCTACTGCTTCAGCCGCGGGGTTAAATACGGGGTGCTGACGAACGGTGCAGTCTGGGTCGTCCTCAGGGCCTTTGCCGAGGGGACATCGCTCAGGGAGAGGATACTCTTCACCGTCGACCTTGAGAACGATCCCGTTGAGAGAAGCGTGGTAAAGCTCTCCCTCCTTTCCAAGAGCAGGATTAAAGAGGTTGAGAGGCTCTCCTCCCTCCTGAAGGCCCTTGAAGTTTCCTTCTCCGAACTGCTTAAGGAGTATCCAGAGAACCTGCTCGTCGGGTTCCTGTTGGCGAAGCACTCCCTTATCCCGGTCTCGAAGCTCACCCCCGGCGTTACCCCGAAAGCAATCTACGTTCACGAAAACGGATGGAAACCGCTCCCCCTCGGCGACAGGTCACTCAAAGGCGCCCTGCTGGCGATTCTCGACTACATTGAGGCCCGTTCGGAGGGGGAGAAGAGGGAGGAGATACGCAAGGCCAGGAGAGTTCTCTCGAACATGGACATACCCCCCGAGAAAATCATCAGGCTTTTGGGAGAGATAGAGAGGGACGAGGGGATAGAACTCAGGGTCGAGGTTTAGCCCTTAAGATAGAGCTCAATCGCGAAGGCAACCAAAAGGGCTCCCCTCAGGTAGTTGTACTGGGCAACGATGTCATCCGTTCCAAGGGGGCGGAGTTTCCTTCCCATCTCCTCGCACTCACGGAGAAAGCCGGGAATTGTGGAGTCAACGAGTTTCCCAAATTCATTCAGGAAATCCTCAAGGGAGGTAGAGGTTTCACGGAGCTCAAGGAGCCTCCTAAGGCTTCCATGCCTTCTGATGTAGTCCCTGAGGAGGTCAACCGTCGAGGTTTCTCCCTCGGCCCTGAGCCGGAGCTCGTTTAAGGTCAGGACGAGAAACATCCAGAGGTCATCCCCCACCCTCCCTCCTATGTCACCTTTCAAAAGCTCGGCGAGGCTTCTGCCGGTAAACCTTTCGAAAAACTCATCGCCAAAGAGGATGCCTATTTCAACGGTGAAGCCATCTTTCTTCAGTTCCAGCCTGCGTTCCTCTAGGAATGATTTTCTCAACACGGTCTCAATGTCTTCCGGAGGCTCCTCAAAGGCAGTATTGCCAGCGTACAGGGTGTAGCCCCTTTCGAGAAGCTCCCTAACCTTTCCGCCCAGATGCCTTTCCTCACTCAAATAACCGACGAGGGAATTTAGCCTTCCCCTGTTGAAGTTTTCAGCACTCAAGAGCTCCCCCGACTCGTTGAAGAGCGTAACCACGAGCAGGTTTGCCCGGTTGATGTTGTTCCCCATCAAAGCCTTCCTCAGCTCAATCCCCGGCTCTTCAAGCATGCCGAGGAACCTCACGAACTTGTCGGTGAGCGATTCTTGGCCGGTTCTACCGCCCGTGTGTTCACTTGTCCTTAACTCTATGAGGTCCAGAGCATTCCCCACCCGTATGAAGTCAATCTTGGAGCGCTTCGGTCGATTTATGTTGGCCCCAAAACGCTCCTCTAGAAACTTGTCGAGGTTATAGTTAACGTGGTCGGCTCCAATCCAGAGCCCGATTAGATACTCCGTGAAATTCCCAATCCGGGGCCCTGTTGAAGCGTAGCTTCTCTTCATGAAGACGTACCACTGGGGGGCAATCCTTTCAAGAACGCTCCCCCCGTTACCCTCAAGGTTTATGAGGCCCGATAAAACCCTCTCGAACAGGGGCACTTCTCCAAGTCCCTCCCCCAGAAAAGCTCTGACGACTGTCTTCTCAAAATACGAGCGCAGGTATTGCTTCTGTGCCCTTAACGTTGCGTTTTCGGATATAAGCTCGTCGGGAACAAGGTAGAGCAGCAGGTACATCCCCCTCACCTCCTCATGATTAAGAGGTGCTCCGTTGGCGTTCTCTCATCTGGAAGGCCAGTAGCGGGGTTTGTCTTTGACCTGAAGAGCCTCCTTGCGACAATCTCGTCGATGTAGGTCTTTTCATGAACCCACCCGAGGCTCTCAAGGTGCTCCTTCAGTATCTCGTCTATCGGAACCCTTATCCCCCTTACCTTAACGGGGCCAACGAATATTGCCATCCTCTCCGTCACGTTCTCATGGACGTTGTTGAGGAACCTCGCCAGCGACCTGAAGTAGCAGTCGTAAATCTGAAGCAGCTTTGAGTGGTTTAAGGCCTTCACCCTCTCGCGGTATTCCCAGTACAGCTCGCTGAGGACTTCATCTTCAGGTATTTTCCTGTAGGGTATTTCGAGCTTTGAAAGGCGCCTGATTTCCTCCTCCGTGTAGCCGAGCCAGAAGAGCTCAAGCTTGAAGCTCCTTATGTACTCCTGGGCCTGAAGGTAGGGAGGAGACGTCAGGAGAAGGTTAACGTCCCTCTCAAGTTCCATCTCAATGCTGTCAACACCGGCATGCACTATGCCCTTGACCTCCTTCGGTTTCCTGCTGATGTAATCCCTTACCTTCTCAACCACCCGGCCGGCTTCCTTCAGGTACATCTCCTCCATTCCCTTCCGGTAGTCCGTTTTGAGCAGCTCAGCAACCTTTTTTCTGGCGTACTTCGACTTGTAGAGCTTGGCAATCTTCTCGTCACTGTAGGAGAAGTAGCGCGTAACCTTAAGGAGAGGGATGGCAAGGAGGGGCTTGATTTCATCGGGGACGACTTCATGGTAATAGGCCCAGACCCTGCTCAGTATTTCGAGGAACTCGGGGGGATGCCAGTAGTTGAGATTACGCCACTTCGGGAGGAACTCCCCTTGATAGTCAAAGTCAACTTCAAGCTCCCTCAGGGAAACTTCATCCCTCCACGTCGAGGCCCTTACAAGGAGTTCCGTTATGGGGTTGAGATCCCAGATCAGGTAGTTAACCCCGGCGAGCGTTGCCTCTATCGCAACTGTTCCAGAGCCGGCAAAGGGGTCAAAAACCCAGGGTTCCCTCTTTCCGCGGAGGTATTTTTCGAGGGCAAAGCGAACCACGTGGGGTATGAACTTGGCCGGATACATGTAAAGTCCGTGGGTGGTGTAAGTGGTGGACGGTATCACGTGACCCATCAGCTTTCGAAAGGACACCCTCTCATAGCGGTTCTCTGGCAGTTTAATGTAGTGGTCAAGTGTCTTTTCCATTCCCCACACCACAAAGCCGTCGAAACCGGGACTTTTAACCCTATCCCCCGACAACCTTCCACAGCTCGTCGCTCGCCGGCCTCTCAAGAGGTCTTTCCCAGCCGTTCTCCACGATTACCCTCCTATCGGAATCCTCAAGGAACTCCCCGATGACTGTCGCGGGGATTCCCTTTTCCCTCAGCCTCGCCACGAGCTTTCCCGAGTCCCCCGGCGGAACTGCAATGAGAAGGGCCCCCGAGCTTATCAGCGCGAGCGGGTTGAGGGAGTAGAAACCGCATATCTTTTCAGTCTCCTCCCTTATGGGTATCCTCTCGGCGTAGACCCTGAAGCCCAGCCCGGCCGAGTTGGCCATCTCGTGGAGGCCGTTGGCGATTCCTCCCTCTGTGGGGTCGTGTATTGCCCTCGCGAAGTCCCCCGCTACCATCGCCTCGGGGAGGACGCTTATCATCTCAAGGAAACCGGTGGCCCTGCCAAGGAACTCCTCTCCAAAGAGCCCAACAAGTTCCTCCCATCTCTCCTCCGCTATTATAGCTGTTCCCTCAAGGCCGGCCCACTTGGTCAGGACTATAGCATCCCCGGGCATGGCACCATCGGGGCGGACTAACCTCTCCCCGGCAACCCCAATCATCGTCCCCACGACTATGGGCCGGTTCAGGCCGGGGGTTACCTCCGTGTGCCCGCCAACGACGGAAACACCGATTTTCTCCGCGTTCTCCGCTATCTCGGCAACTATCCTTTCGGCGAGCCCTTCATCGGCATCCTCCGGGAGGAGGATTGTCGTCAGGAACCACCGGGGCCTCGCCCCAGAGACGGCCACGTCGTTCGCGTTTACGTGAACCGCATAGAAGCCTATCCTCTTCTCCGCGCCGGTGATGGGGTCTGTGGAGGCGACGATAATCCTTCCATCGGCCATCAGCGCCGCGAAATCCAGTCCCTCGCCCGGCCCTATGAGGACGTCCTCCCCAATAGGAAGGATGGAGAGCAACCTTGCGAGCAACCCCGGCGGAACCTTACCCGGGAGCATCCGACCACCCGAGGAAATAGGAAAGGGGCCTAAAAAGGCTATGCGTAGTAGTATTCGCCCCTCTCCTTCTGCTCCCTGTCCTTGACGGAACCTTCCTTGTTGGCCCTCGGCCTTCCCGTTTCCGGATCCCTGCGGAAGGTTATGCCAATGCCGGCTAAGAAGCGGTTCATGCCCTCGCGCATGCCCATGGGTGGCAGAGCCCTTCCGTACTTCCCGGGCTCACCCTCGAAGACTATCAAGCGGTCGCTCAGATAATCGACCATCATGACGTCGTGCTCGACTATCAGAGCGGTCTTCTCGTTCTTGGCCATGAGGGAGCGGATAGCTTTAGAAACCGCGAGCCTCTGCTCGGAGTCGAGATGCGCCGAAGGCTCGTCGAGGAGGTACAGGTCAGCATCGCGTATCAGGCAGGCGGTTATGGCGACGCGCTGGAGCTCGCCGCCGCTCAGCTCGCTGACCTTCTTGTCGTAGAGGTCGGGGATTCCCAGCGGGTTGAGTAGCTCGCTCTTGTAGAAACTGCTCATAAGCTTCGCTCCATCTATCCTGCTCAAAAGCTCGTAGACGGTTCCCTCGTAGTCTGTCTTGATGTACTGGGGCTTGTAACTGACGGTGAGCGACCAGTCAACCTCGCCCTCAGTCGGCTTTTCAACGCCGGCGAGCATCTTGACGAACGTCGTCTTGCCTATTCCGTTCGGACCAACTATACCAACGACCTCTCCGATGTAGAGCTCCCCTCCCTCCGCCTCAAGCCTGAACGTCCCGTAGTCCTTCACGAGACGTGGATACTGGACGAGTATCTCGCCCTCCTGGGCCTTCCTCTCGCTCGTCTTTGTGAAGCTTATCTCGTAGGGCCTGAAGCGGACGTTTTCGTCGCGGAGGTAACCTCTCAGGAATTCGTTTATCCCGTTTCTTGTTGACTTCGCCTGGGAGAAGATACCATACGCCCCCGGCTTTCCGTAGACGACGTGGATTATGTCGCTCAGGTAGTCGAGGACAGCTAAATCGTGCTCAACAGCTAAAACGTTCTTCCCGGAATCTGCGAGGTGCCTGATTATCTTCGCGACCTTGAGGCGCTGTCTTATGTCAAGGTAGCTCGACGGCTCGTCGAAGAAGTAGAAGTGGGCGTCTCTGAGTAGAGCGGCCGCTATAGCGACCCGCTGAAGCTCTCCACCCGAGAGATGCCTTATGTCCCTGTCGAGAACGTTTTCCAGTTCGAGCTCTTTGACTACCTCCTCGAACTTTCCGGTCTCATCGGCCCTTTTAAGGAGGTCTCGAACCTTGCCCTTCACGGCCTTGGGGAGGAGGTCAACGTACTGGGGCTTGACGACCGGCCTTATCTCGCGGTTCTTGAGCTTTTCAAAGTAGTTCTGGAGCTCGCTGCCCCTGAAGGCTCTTATCACGTTGTCCCAGCTGTCGTTGTCGGAGCAGAGGTTTGGAAGGAGCTGACCCGAGAGGATTTTAACGGCGGTTGTCTTACCGGTTCCGTTGGGACCGAGGACGCCGACGACCATGCCCTCCTTCACAACGGGAAGGCGGTAGAGGACGAACCCGTTAACGCCGTAGCGGTGGACGCAGTCCTCATCGAGCTGTTCAGGCAGGTTGACGATCGTTATCGCGTTGAAGGGGCACTTGTGGACGCAGATTCCACAGCCGGTGCAACTGGCCTCCTGTATGACCGGCCTGTAGTTTTCTTCATCGATGATTATTGCCTCGCCACCCATTCGATTGACGGGGCAGACCCTCTCACAGAGGAAGTGACCGCACTTGTCCGGGTTACACTTGTCGTAATCGATGACAGCTATCCTCGCCATTCCCACCACCGGCTTAGGCTGATGGTGAGGGTTTTAAAGGGTTGCGGGGTGCGAGATGCCTTGCCATGTCTCTTGGAAACTGGACAGTTTGAAACGCCTTGCGGAAAGCTGCCCTCGGCCTTCACTTTAAGAGGGCAAGGTCATCATACAGCTTGGAGCAGATGCCAAAAGGCTCCACTAAACTTTCTTTTTTTCCGCCAACTTTTTGAGGCTCAAGGGGAAGAAGAAACCATGTCCCTCTTCGAAGTGCTCAAACCGCTGAAGTCGGAGATAGCCAAAGTCCACGTCTTCCCGCCGAGCGAAGGGGAATTTGCTGACTTCACCTTCAACAACCCGGAAGTAAACGCCCTTCTAGATAAGCTTGGCTTCACCCCCTACAGGCATCAGGTTGAAGCCCTTGAAAAGCTCTACTCGGGCAAGAACATCGTTGTCACAACGCCCACAGCCAGCGGGAAGAGCGAGATTTTCAGGCTGGCCATCTTCGACTCCTACCTCTCGGACCCGAGAAAAACCTACCTCCTCGTTTACCCCACCAGAGCTTTAATAAACAACCAGTTCGAGAAGTTCTCCCTTCAAAACCTAGCGTTCTACCGCATAACGGGAAAAAGCGTGAGCGCGAGGATTCTCACCGGTGACGTCCCCTGGAGCGAGAGGAAGGAACTGATCCGCGAGAGGCCCCGTGTAGTTTTCACTACTCCAGATATGCTCCACTACAACGTCCTGCGTCGCTGGAGGGACTACGAGTGGCTTTTGAGGAACCTGCGTTATCTGGTTGTTGACGAGCTCCACGTTTACAGGGGAGTCTTCGGGAGCAACGCGGCGTGGCTCTTCAAACGCCTGCTCTTCAGGCTCAAACGTCTCGGAGTAAGGCCTCAGATAATAGCCCTCTCGGCAACGCTGAGGAACCCTAGAGAATTTGCCGAAAAGCTGTTCAGG
The DNA here is from genome assembly GCF_027052235.1 of Thermococcus sp. Classification (NCBI taxonomy): domain Archaea; kingdom Methanobacteriati; phylum Methanobacteriota; class Thermococci; order Thermococcales; family Thermococcaceae; genus Thermococcus; species Thermococcus sp. Next base: position 895 of record NZ_JALUFF010000012.1, on the reverse strand, counting down.
CTTGAGTTCGAGTCTATAGCAAAGGCCACCAACCCTTTCCCGCGGAGGTACCTGGTTCTCTTCGAGCCAAGAAACCTTGAGGAGAGACAGCTTTTGAAGGCAATCGTTGAGAGACTCGCCGGGAAGGGCATAAAGACCCTCGTCTTCTTCGACAGCAGGAAGGGAACTGAAAAGCTCCTCCGCTTCCTTCTTAATTCCTCGGCCTTTTCAAGGACGAGCACCTACAAAGGGACTCTGCCAAAAAACGTCCGTTGGGAGGTGGAGAGAGACTTTAAGGAGGGCAAACTTCTGGTTTTGCTTACCACCAACGCCCTTGAGCTGGGAATAGACATAGGCGACCTCGACGCTGTAATTAACTACGGAATTCCTCCGGACGGCCTCTTCTCCCTCATCCAGCGCTTCGGGAGAGCGGGCAGGAAGACCGAACGGGAAGCACTCAACGGCATCGTCCTGAGGAAGAACGGCCTCGACTACTACTACCGCGAGCACTTTGACGAGCTGGTTGAGAAGCTTGAGAAGGGCATAATCGAGTACATGCCGGTTAAGGTTGACAACGAGCGCATAGCGGAAAAGCACCTCCACTACCTGCTCACCGAACTTGGAATCCTCGACTGGGACGAGCTGGATGGGTTTGAGAGGGGCATAGCTGAAAAGCTCGTCATAGAGCGCAAAGCGGACTTAAAGAAGAACCCCCTAACTGGAAAGCTCGAACTCCGCATCAGGAGGCCGGCCTTCAGCTACTCCTCTCTCAGAACGGCAAGCGACGAGAGCTTCTTCCTCGTCAGGGACGAGCCCTGGATAAGGGGCAGGCTGATGGAGAAGTCCTCCATTAGAGAACTCCTTAACTTCGTCAACTGGCTCAAGATGAAGGGCTACGTCATAGAGGAGGTAGATA
>NZ_JALUFF010000011.1 GCF_027052235.1 Thermococcus sp. | reverse complement strand
TGTCACAGGTGATAACCACATCCACCCCAGCACCGGCAACGGCTCAGGCAAAACCAGCCGTTCCCAGCAAACCTTCAGTTCCTTCCTCTGTTGGGGTTTCTTCGCCTGCTCCTGTGGAGGGGCCTTCAGCTTCAGCTGGGGAGGGTCTTGTTACTGCCCCGATGCCTGGGAAGGTTTTGAGGGTTCTTGTCAAGGAGGGTGAGAGCGTTAAAACCGGTCAGGGTTTGCTTGTTTTAGAGGCAATGAAGATGGAGAATGAGATACCCTCTCCTAAGGATGGTGTGGTTAGGAGAATCTACGTTAAGGAAGGCGACACCGTGAACACCGGCGACCCACTAATAGAAATCGGATAACGGTTTTATCCCCCTTCATTTTGGCAATTGGATTTTTTCTCCAACCTTTAGTTAAAAGCCGAAACTTTTCCAGTCCAACGCCGAAAGGCATTTAAGTATAACAACTGTACAGTAATGTGCAGAACCTTGCAGGAGGTGCAAATATGAACTCCGCAGTGGTTGTTTTAATCGCCGCCGCCATATACGTGGGAATGTACTTTACCTACGGTAAGGCACTGCAAAACAAGGTCGTCAGGGCCGATCCCAACAGGCCAACACCTGCTCACAGGCTCTACGACGGAGTCGACTACGTCCCAGCGCACCCGCTCGTTCTCTACGGCCACCACTTTGCATCGATTGCAGGTGCGGGCCCAATCGTCGGTCCAGCGATAGCGATGGCATGGGGCTGGCTACCTGGACTGTTGTGGGTCTGGTTCGGAAACGTCTTCATCGGTGCAGTCCACGACTATCTGGCACTGATGTCCTCGGTCCGCTACGATGGTAAGTCAATTCAATGGATTGCGGGCAAGCTTATGGGGAAGAGAACTGGAATAGCGTTCGAGCTTTACATATGGTTTGCACTCTTGCTGGTTGTAGCTGCGTTTGTTGCGGTTACGGCGAAGCTGTTGACTATAACTCCCCAAGCGGCAACGGCAACACTGCTCTTTCTTGTAGTGGCAATAATACTCGGATGGTTGCTCTACAAGATGAGGATGGAGTTCAAGCTTGCAACGCTAATAGGAATTATCCTGTTAGTAATAGCAGTATGGCTCGGTCTCAAGTACCCACTCATCTTCGTTCAGGGTCAGGAAAAGGCCGGGAGTGCCGCTTACACGACGGCCTACCACTACTGGAACATAATCCTCATGGTGTATATCATCATTGCGGCTTCCCTCCCAGTCTGGATACTTCTTCAGCCTAGGGACTACCTCAACGCCTACATCCTGTGGTTCGGACTGCTCTTTGGGGGGATTGCATTCATACTCTTAGCTAAGAACTTCACGGCACCTGCTTACACCACGTGGAGCGCTTACGTCGTCAAGGGAATCACCAGCAGCGGACCAAAAGCTGTGCCGTCTCCATTCTGGCCGACCATACCGCTCATAATAGCATGTGGCTCTTTGAGTGGCTTCCACTCCTTGGTCGGTTCAGGAACCTCATCCAAGCAACTTGACAACGAGATACATGGCCTGCTCGTCGGCTACGGTGGAATGTTCACCGAGGGCTTCCTTTCTACTATCGTCATTACAGCCATAGCTGTCTACGGCGTTCAACTCACAGGTCTCCAGCCCAACCAGTGGGGACTCCACTACATTGAAAAGGGTGGTCTTGGAGCCTTTATCGGAGGCTACGCTAAGGGCGTCAGCGAGTTCTACGGTGTCAGCGAGACCTTCGGAAAGACCTTCGCGACTCTTTGGGTTTCAGCCTTCACTCTGACCTCCCTCGACACCGCAACGAGGCTTGGAAGGTTCGCTTGGCAGGAGCTCTTTGGAATGGTCGCCGACACAAGTAAGGGAACGATGAAGCTCATAACTAACAAGTGGGTCGCCTCGATAATAATCGCAGGTCTCGGAACCTACCTCGCATGGGGAGCCGGCTACAAGGTCATTTGGCCTGCCTTCAGCGCTATGAACCAGATGCTTGCCAGTATAGCTCTCATGACCGCGGCACTCTGGGTGGCCAAGGTGCAGAGAGCCGGCTCATGGAGCTGGGCTGTCCTTATACCGGCACTCTTCCTCTGGATAACAGTGACCGCCGCAATGATCTGGTACCTCATCTACGTTCCAATGGTCGGGGAGTACTTAATAGCAGTTAAAGGTGCCATAGTGATAAGCCTGCTCCTGAACTTCCTCCTAGCGTGGGACTTCTGGATTGCATGGAAGAGACCCGAGGAGGAGTACGCCGCCAGCGCGGCCTGATTTCAATTTTTCTTTTTGAGCTATTCAATGCTTCTGGGGGATGAGAGATGCCCAAGAGAATCCTGGAGAGCATTCAAGAGTTCCTTAAGGGTGTTGAACAGTCGTTCCGAGAACAATCAACAGAGTACATTGAATTCGAACTGAGAGAACTTGAGAACGTCTTCTCGCTCCTCCTGATGGGGTCATTCATCGGACTCCCAAGCCCACCGACGACCCTCACCATAAGACTGCTTCCCCACATGGCGAGGGAACTGTACGTGATGCAGAGAAGGGCAGAGGAGATGGACGACATCCTCGGAGAGCTCGCTGGCCTCTTCGACATAACGTGAGGTGATTGATATGAGGGAATATCTCCTCCCCAAGAGGGGTTACCGTGTTCTCTTTGTTATAGGAAAAGGTGGTGTAGGAAAGACCACGACTTCCGCGTCCATAGCAACTGCGCTAGCTGAAATGGGATATAAAACGCTCATTGTTTCACTTGATCCTGCCCACAACCTTGGCGACGTGTTCATGACTAAGCTGGGCGACAAACCGAAGAAACTCACCGATAACCTCTACGCTAGCGAGCTCGACATGGAAAAGCTCATAAAAAGCTACCTCAAGCACCTGGAGGAAAACCTCAAGCACACCTACCGCTATCTGACGGTGATAAACCTTGAGAAGTACTTCGAGGTTCTGAGCTACTCCCCGGGAATAGAGGAGTACGCCACGCTCGAAGCAATACGGGACATCCTGATGGATGAGAACAAGTGGGATGTGATAATCTTTGATACCCCACCCACAGGCCTAACACTCCGTGTTCTAGCACTCCCACGGATATCCCTCATATGGACGAACAAGCTTATAGAAGTTAGAAAGAAGATACTGGAGAAACGTGCAGCCATAGCTAACATTCAAGGTCCCTTGAAGTTTAGGATAGGTGAAAAAGAAGTCGAACTACCCACTGAAGAGAGTGAGGATGAAGTAATGAAAGAGCTTAAAAAATACCGCTCAGAGATTCAATTTGTTGAAGACGTTATAACCAATCCAGAAAAGACGAGCGTTATTGCAGTGATGAATCCTGAGGAACTACCTCTATATGAAACAATCAGAGCTAGGGATGCGCTGAAAAAATTTAAGGTTCCACTCAAGTTCGTAGTTGTTAATAAAGTTATTAATGTATCCGAGAAAATTCCTGAGTTGAAAGTGAAGCTTGATACCCAGAGAAGGGTGCTGGAACAGATTAAAAAAGAGTTCAAGGGGATCGATGTGATCCAAATCCCAATGTTCCCCGAAGAACCCCGAGGAATGAAATGGCTTAAGAAGCTCGGAGGAATGATAGTTGGGAATTGAGGAGGAGATTATTAAACGGCTGAGGAACGTAAAAGATCCTATAACAGAGGAGAATATAGTGGATCTAGGTATGGTTGTTGCGATTGTGGAAACAGAGGAAGGAATACAGCTTTATCTAGATCTTTCTCGTGGAACTCATGGACCTTTTATGGATGCAATTACTTGGCCTGTCAGGATTAAGATAGTGAGGGATGTGGTTACAGTCCTCTCAGATTTAGGAAGGATTGAAATACTTGACGCTAGGAGCTTCCAAAGGTACTATCCTGAGGGTGATTGAAATGAACAATCAGTTGCTGATCGCGATTATAATATTTGTGGCTGGAATTGCGACTCTTCAGTACTTCAGGGGTAGAAAACTTAACCTTCTCCTCATGCAACATTACATAAGATCAATACAGGATGTTATAAAACCTGAGGACAAGGACTACGTCTGGCTCGGGGGCTACATAGGCTTCCGGGCAAACTACAAGGTAAACAGGGACAACGTGAGGAGGTTTGAATACACTCTAACGCTCCTCCCGAGGCACAGCCTCCTCTACTTCCCGATTGCCCTGCTAACGAGCAGGCACGACAAGCTCTACATCGTCGTCAGGCCCTTCGCCCAGATAAAGCGCGAGGCCCACCTCATCCAGAAGGGTTATTACAGGCTTAAGCCCAACATAGAGAACGAGCCACTCCTCCAGAGGGAGGAGATAGAGATAGCGGGCAAAAGGTATGAGGCCCTCTTCGAGAAGAGGAGGGATCTCGATAAGCTCAAGTCCCTACTGGAAAGCCTTCCGAAGCCCCACAACGTCAAGCACATGGCTTTGACACCAAAGACCAACGTCTTCTACGTCCTCATGAAGCCCGAGCCTGAGACGATAGAGGAAAGCGTGAAGAAGATAGTCGAGTTCACCAACAGGGAACTCAAAGAGAGCCCCTTCTCCTCCTGATTTTTCATCCCTTCGCAACCTTTTTATCGGTTGAACCGCTAGTTATACTTGGTGATACCTTTGGTTAGTATCCGTCTGAAAGTTGGGCCCAAGGGTCAGATAGTAATCCCCAAGGTATTCAGAGAGACCTACGGCATAAAGGAGGGCGGTGAGGTCATAGTGGAGCCGACGGAGAAAGGCTTAGTGCTACGTGGTCCTGTAAAGGCAGAGGATGTTCTCAGGAAAATCAGAGAGAGACGAAGGAAGATGAACCCAAAAAGAAAACCGGAACCTGGTGAGCTCAAGGGAATAAGCCTTGAAGACGAGTTTGACGAGGCCTGGGGGATCGAGGAATGAGGATTTTCCTTGACACGAACCTCTTCGTTTATCTGGCCTTAGGCAGTAGTGACCCAAACTACGAAACCTCCATCGACGAGTTCTACAAAACTCTCCTTGAGGAGGACGAGCTGTATACGGACGTTTTAGTCTTAGACGAGTTTATCCACGTCCTCAAAAAGAAATACGGAGTTCACTACGGAAGAACAATTGGATTCATCGACGAGACCGTTCTTCCCGTGGTGAAAGTGCTCCCCCTGACTTTTCTTGATTACCTCACCGCCAGGGAAATCATCCTCAAATACAAACTCCGCCCTTCCGATGCCCTTCACATCGCGGTAATCCAGAACAACGGTCTTCAGGCGATAGTGAGCGAGGACGAGGACTTCGATAGGCTTCCCCTCAAAAGGCTCTGGCTGGAGGGTTGATTATGGAGGTTTACAAGGCCAAGTTCGGAACCCCTGAAAGGGGCTGGGTTGTTCTTGTCCACGGCCTTGGAGAACACAGCGGACGCTACGGGAAGCTGATTAAGCTGTTAAACGAGAATGGATTTGCCGTTTACACCTTCGACTGGCCCGGACACGGGAAGAGCCCGGGCAAGAGGGGCAATACCAGCGTCGAAGAGGCTATGGAAATAATTGATTCCATAATTGAAGAATTAAATGAAAAGCCCTTCCTCTTCGGCCACAGCCTTGGGGGTTTAACCGTCATCCGCTATGCAGAGACGAGACCCGATAAGATAAGGGGCGTAATAGCCTCTTCACCGGCCCTCGCGAAGAGCCCTGAAACTCCTAGCTTCATGGTGGCTCTGGCGAAGTTCCTCGGGAGAGTTGCTCTAGGCCTGACGCTCTCGAACGGCATAAAGCCTGAGCTTTTATCAAGGAACCCAGAGGCCGTTAAGGCCTACGTGGAAGACCCGCTTGTCCACGACAGGGTCTCGGCCAAGCTCGGGAGGAGCATCTTCGAGAACATGGAGAAAGCTCATCGGGAAGCACATAGGATAAAAGTCCCGGTTCTTCTCCTCGTTGGGACTGGCGACCTCATAACTCCTCCAGAAGGCTCAAGGAAACTCTTCAAGGAGCTTAAGGTAAAAGACAAAGAGCTGAAGGAATTTCCCGGGGCCTACCACGAGATATTTGAGGACCCGGAGTGGGGGGAGGCCTTCCACAGGAAGATAGTTGAGTGGCTTCTGCGGCATTCTGGGGAGAGCTGAGATGGGATTCAACAGGGAGCGGCTCTTTCACCTTTCTGGCCTCCTCCCATTGCTCACGGTTCCATGGCTCGGAACGACGTGGTTCATCTACACTGCCCTCGCTGTTCTCCACCGCTTTCGTAAGAGAGTTTGGCAGCTCTACGGCGAGAGCGGGAGTCTGGCAAAATACCTCGCCGTCGGAATGGCCTCCGCGTACCTCACCGAGGTTCTCGCGATAATCGACAACCTCAATAAGCCCCCGGCTGAGAGAGCACTCTTTAATCCGGATCCACTGATAGACCTCTATCTCGCCTCCGCCTACTACCTTCCCTTCGTCCTCTACTGGGGGCTAGCGGTGAGACGCTACGACTACTCCTGGAGGGAGGTCTTCCTCATAGGTGGAACAACCGGCATCCCCATGGAGCAGAGCGGAGCCGTTTTCCTCTCGATGAATCCCCTTGCGTGGCTCTACGTCCTCCTGGTCTACGGCTCCTACAAGGCCGTTCCTGTACTCGTGGCCGAGGACTGCTTGAAAGGGAAGGTGAGAAAAGAGCTGAGAACAGGAAAAAGGCTTGCTCTGGGGCTGCTCGTTGAATTCACTGCATTCCTTTCGGCTGGAGCCTTGCTCTGGCTCTTCAAACTGGCCGCTGGAGTTAGATGATGTCCCGCCTGTCGATGATGTGCTCCAGCTCCGGGCCGGTCTTGATTAACGCCACCGGAACTCCAACGCGCTCCTCTATTTCTTCCACGAACTCCTTGGCTCTTCTCGGCAGTTTGTCGTAGTCGGTAACGCCGAAAGCCCCTCTGTCGTACTTGTCGAGCATGGTCAGAGCCAGCATCGTCGCCCCGTTTAGCTTAGCGGAGTAGCGGGCAAAGTCGAAGTCAAACCAGCCGACGCGCCTCCTCCTCCCGGTTACGGTTCCATACTCGATTAAGCCGAGTCTTTCGGCCTCCTCCTCGCTCATCTCCGTAGGGAACGGCCCGGCACCTACACGCGTCGGGAAGCTCTTGAAGACGACTATAACGTCGTCGACCCTCGTGGGGCCAATTCCGACGTCGCTCGCTATGGCAGAGGCCGTCGTGTCCTTGGAAGTTACGTAGGGATAGGTTCCGTAGTAGAGGCTCAGCCCGAAGCCCTGAGTCCCCTCGATGAGAACCAGCTTGCCCTCATCCAAGGCATCGTTTACCTCAGCGGCGACATCGGTAAGGTAGGGTTCGAGCTCCGGGATGTCCCTTGCTAATTTTGCCCTTCTCATGGCTCTGTCCGCGTTTGCCGGCCCGCAGCCGCTTCCAGTTGTTCCTATCTTCCCGTGGAGATAGCCATTACACCTGTCGAGTTCTTTGTGCCTCTCCTCTATTATCGCACAGCGGTAGTCAATCCCAACCCTCTCGGCAACGTTGAAGTCCTTGAGGTGCTCAAGCTCGTGGAAAAAGACAGCGGGATCTACGAGAACGCCGGCACCGACGAGAAGCCTCGCTTTCCTCTGCACGAAGCCCGTTGGAAGCTGCCTCACCGCGTACTTCCTGCCGTTTATAAAAACGCTGTGGCCCGCGTTCGTTCCGACTCCACCGCGTGCTATCAAATCCGGTTCATCCTTGAGGGCAAGGTAAGCTATTACTGACCCCTTGCCCTCGTCACCCCACTGACCGCCAACGACGATGTAGCTCGGCATGGCTCCTTACCCATGTTTAAGTTAAGAGGGGGTTTATAACGGTTTCGAGTTTGCCATAAAGTCGTCAAAACAAAGTCCCTCCAAGTCCAAAAGGTTAAAACTTGCGACAAAAACCAAAGGTGGGGGATTAAAGGTGAAAAACAAGCTTGTGGTCGTTACCGGCGGTGCGGGCTTCATAGGCTCTCACATAGCCTGGGAGCTCGTCAAGGACAACAAGGTAATCATAATCGACAACCTCTACACGGGGAAGGAGGAGAACGTCCCGCCCGGGGCGAAGCTAGTAAAGGCAGACATAAGGGACTATGAAAGCATAGCCGAGCTGATAAGCAACGCGGACTACGTCTTCCACGAGGCGGCGCAGGTGAGCGTCGTCGAGAGCATCCGAGACCCGGTCTTTACCGAGGAGGTAAACGTAATCGGCACGCTCAACGTTCTCAAGGCCCTTCTCGAAGGTCACGGGAAGCTTATTTTTGCCTCCTCGGCAGCTGTCTACGGTGACAACCCGAACCTTCCGCTTAAGGAGACGGAGAGGCCAAAACCGCTCTCGCCCTACGGCGTGACAAAAGCCACCGGCGAGGAGTACCTCCGCGTTTACCACGAGCTCTATGGTTTACCGGTCGTTGCGCTCCGCTACTTCAACGTCTTTGGCCCGAGGCAGGGGTTTAACCAGTACGCTGGCGTTATAAGCATCTTTATCAACCGTGCTTTAGCTGGGGAACCCCTCGTTATCTTCGGAGACGGAAAGCAGACGCGCGATTTCATCTACGTTAAGGACGTGGTTAAGGCGAACATTCTCGCTGCCGAGAGCAGGAGGGCGAACGGGGGAGTTTTCAACGTGGCAACCGGAAAGCAGACGAGCATCCTTGAGCTGGCGATGAAGGTAATCGAGATAACGGGCGCCAACACCTCGATAATCTTCGACAGGCCGAGGCCCGGAGACATAAGGCACAGCCTCGCGGACATAAGCGAGATTAAAAAGCTAGGTTTTAAACCCGAGTGGTCGTTGGAGGAGGGGCTGAAGAAGACTGTGGAGTGGTTTAGGGCCATTCGGGGATGGGCACGGGAATGAAAGTTATCTCCCTAACTCCTTCTTCCGGTTTATTGGTTCCATGAGCTAGATGACTCGGATTGGAACGAACTTCAAGTGCTTCGGGTCCAAGTGCCCTTACCGGCAGGGTATCGCTCGAACCTGAGGTCAGAATGCCGAGAATAGTTGCCAGTCCGGATTTCTTCTCTAGTGTAGCCGGTGGCTGGGGACGGAATTTAAGGGAGCCGTACCAGTGCCCGACCTTGACGGAGGGCTCGGGAGAGATGTGCTTTCTTATCGCCACCCAGTCGTACTCGCTCGGATTTCCACCCGTTATCTGTCCGAGTGCAAAGGGCCCCCTGAGCACCGCTGAGGAGGGAAGGGTGTACCTAACCATGGAGGAACCGTCCTGATACGTGTGGACCGTCCCGTTTGAATTGACGTAGATTTCAAAGATGTGCCAGGAACCGATGCTGTAGGGATTGCCTGTATACCCGAGCACAGTTCCCCGTCCCGTTACAACACTCCTGTTGGTGAGGGCGTCATAGGTGTTTGTTATGGGTATTATTCCGAGATAGTAATACGTGTAGTATTCAATGGTTTCCCCGTATCCGACCCCGGAACTGTCGATGTAAATCGTGTAGAAGGGACCCGGGATGAACGTATCTGGGTTGTTCCGGGAGATGGTTAGGTCGGGAGAAGATATGCTCGCATTGAGTATAACCTCATAGGACGTTGGAAGGTTAATCTTCGTCCAAACCCAGCTGGGGTTTCCATAGATTCCGTTCCCAACCTGGTAGTACCCGCTCAACTGAAGCTTTCCCCCGCTTACAGTCGGATTTCCGTGGATGTTCCACTTGCTCTGATTTACTGAAGTGCCCGAAAAGTCATCGAAAAATAGAAACACCTTCTCAGGATTATTGTACGACGTGTAGGGATTTACCCCCCCGTAGTGCATGCAAACGGTTACGTTTTTTTCTGCCGGTATGGACGTAACCTTAACCCAAATGACTCCCCTTCTGTTGTTCGTGTCCAGCTCCTGTATCCAGTAGTAGAGGGGTGAACCGGAGGCTGTGGTGAAGTAGACGTTTGTTGGGTTTAGATAGTTCCAGAGAATCTGGGTGGACGAGTTCAGGACGACCCTGATGGTATAGTTGCTAAGACTCACCGCTTGTGAATTCGAAACCTGAACGGGATTGCACAGGTCACCGGCCCAAGCCCCTTCTCCAAGTTTGTTGACCGAGAGGTTAATCTTTCCCGGGGGGGATATCAAATCCGGTGAGCTTAGAACAACTCTGATATCATAAACTTCGTTTACATTGACCTGAGATGTTGGCGTTACGTTTATCTCCTTCAAGGCGGGCAACAGCTGTTTGAGAGTTCTGTTCCAGAGGGCAATAAGACCCCCCGAGGAGTTGTAGAGTTTAACAAAGACCTTCGTTCCGGCACTCAGATCATTGGCAAACGAAAGTGTTACGTTCACTATATTTCCCGACCCATCAACCCAGAAATAGAAGCCACCGGAACCTGTAGGCGAATAGACGGGCGATGATCCCTCACCAATCCCCTGAATTCTCATATTTATGCCGGGAATGGCTAACCCAAGTGTTATAGCCAGAAGTGCCAGTATGAGAAGCACTGTGATGATCCTCAGCTTTTTCATCGTGAACCTATTTGTGGTTTAAGTTTAAAAGCTCTCCCCGACTTGAGAAAAAAGTAAAAGATCACTTCCGGACACTGAGACTTCCCTTCTGCTGGAGCTCCCTCGCCCTCTGGGCGAGCTCTGCGAGCTGTCCCTCAAGCTTCTTGAGGGCCTCCTGAGTTTTGGCGATTGCAACTTCGTATTCCTTTATCCTGTCGTTGAGGTAAGCTATTGCATCGTCAAGGCTCTTCTCGACGGCGTAGCCGGCCCCAACGCTGACTATGGCGTTCTCCTTGTCGACAACGACCCCCTTGAGGAACGAGCCGGCCCCTATCGGCACGAGGATTTCAGGTTTTTCCCCCTCAACCTTCTTCAGCTCCTCAAGGGTCTCCCTAACGGCCTCGAACTCGTTCTTACCTAGAGTTAGGAGCTCAAGGTTCTGGGCCAGCAACTGCGCCTGTGCCTGAAGGAGCTGATACTCGTAAGCGAGCTTCTCCATCTCCTTGGCCTCCGCCATCTCGACCACCAGAGAAAGCTCCCCTCCGAGGCTATAAACCTTTGGTCTCACCTTTCACCGCCGGTGAAAACAAGGCTTAAGTATTTTATCGCTGTAAAACTTCCGGTGGGAGCATGAAGGTCAGGGTTGGTGTCAACGGTTACGGGACAATAGGAAAGCGCGTCGCATACGCAGTAAGCAGGCAGGACGACATGGAGCTCGTTGGTGTGACCAAGACGAAGCCCGACTTCGAGGCTTACCTGGCAAAGGAGATGGGAATTCCCGTTTACAGCGCGGGCGAGGACTTCCTGCCGAGGTTTGAGAAGGCCGGCTTTGAGGTTGAGGGCACTCTAAAAGACCTCCTCGAAAAGGTTGACGTCATCGTCGATGCAACACCCGGCGGAATGGGAGCGAAGAACAAGGCCCTCTATGAGAAGGCCGGAGTTAAGGCCATCTTCCAGGGCGGCGAGAAGGCGAACGTTGCCGAAGTTTCTTTCGTCGCTCAGGCCAACTACGAGAAGGCCCTTGGGAAGGACTACGTTCGAGTTGTCTCCTGCAACACGACTGGATTGACAAGAACGCTCTCGGCCCTTCAGGAGTACATCGACTACGTTTACGCGGTAATGATACGCCGTGCAGCAGACCCGAACGACTCCAAGCGCGGGCCGATAAACGCGATAAAGCCGACCGTTGAGGTTCCTTCCCACCACGGCCCCGATGTGCAGACGGTAATTCCGATTAACATAGAGACGATGGCCTTTGTAGTTCCAACAACGCTCATGCACGTCCACAGCGTCATGATCGAGCTCAAGAAGCCTCTCACCAAAAAGGATGTAATTGATATCTTTGAGAACACCACCAGGGTTCTCCTCTTCGAGAAGGAGAAGGGCTTTGAGAGCACGGCACAGCTCATAGAGTTCGCCCGCGACCTGCACCGCGAGTGGAACAACCTGTATGAAATAGCGGTCTGGAAGGAGAGCGTAAGCGTGAAAGGAAACAGGCTGTTCTACATTCAGGCCGTTCATCAGGAGAGCGATGTCGTTCCCGAGAATGTCGATGCGATAAGGGCGATGTTCGAGCTCGCCGACACGTGGGAGAGCATAAGGAAGACGAACAGGAGTTTGGGGATTTTGAAGTGATTAAAACTTTTCCGGAAGAACCTTTATTCCCTTTCTTTTTGCCAGGCTTCTGAGCTTTCTATCGAATGTGGCGAGTGTTCCCTTCTCCAGAGCATGAAGTAGAACCACCACATCGTTGAACCGGGATAGTGAGATTTTCTCTCCAACCAGAAGGTTTAGGGCATTCTCGATGATTTTTGGACTTTCACTCAGCCCCTTAAACCTAGGATCATCCATGTATCCATTGAGAGACTCCAGCGCATCTTTGGCCGAAAAACCGTTGTTTTTGAAGAACCACACGTACTCCTGCATAACTATTGCCGGAACGTACCACCTATCCAGAGACTCGAGGATATTCTCGGCCTCACTGTGGAACTCGGTGTCTTCAAAGGTATCGTAGATGAGAACGTTCGTGTCTATGACCCCATGCATTCTTCCATACCCTCCTCGATGGACTTCTCTATCTCCTCCGGAGTGATGTTCCTGCCGAGTTTAAGGCGTTTTCTCTGTTTTCTGAGCCTTTGAATCACTATCTTGTCTCCTTCGAGGCTAACCTCAAGGATTTCTCCTTCTTTTATCCCAAGGGCCTTTCTAATCTCCGCTGGAATGGTTATCTGATAGTTCCGTGTTACTTTGGTGACGCTCATAGTAGGTTCACCCGGGTAGTAGGTTTGATTCCCTACTATATTAAGGTTACGGGAACGTTAGAGGTTGAGCTTCCTCCTCACATCTTCCGCACTCAGCCCTTTAACCAGCAAATCCTTCTCCCTGCTCGTTTCGCCCTTCACTATATCAACCTCTGCATTTAGCAACTTCGAGAAGAACTTAACAACCTCTTTGTTAGCCTTTCCCTCCACAGGTGGAGCTTTGATTTTGACTTTCAATCTTCCCCTCCACTCGTCTACACCCTCAATAGCGTTCTTCTTCGCCTTCGGCTGGACGTGGATGAGGAGGAGCGTCCCTTCCTTCGTCTCCTTGAGGAACTTTGCCATCTCAATCCCTCCAGTCGTAGTCCCACACGATAGCCGGCGGGAACTCACCGCGTTTAAGCTTTTCGAGTATCTCCCCGGCAACGGAGTAGGCGAAGTCGAAGGTTTCTTTGTTAACAATTCCATGGTTCAGGGCGATCTCAAGTTCATCTTCATCGAGGAGGAAGGCCCCACCGTTTGGAAATACGAAGATATCCAAGAAGAGGTCGAGCATCTCAAGAGTGTTCCCCTTGCGTTTGGTGTAGGCCAGAACATCGATGTAGAGGCCCTTGAAGTTTCCCTCTTCGTCATAAACCTTCAGGATGTCGTAGTTCTTCCCGATGAATGCGAAGTAGAGCATGCCGTAGCCGTTGTCTATCACTTTCACGCCGTTCACCCTGAGGGGGGCGAGCATACCGGAGAAGGTTGACCTGGCGACGATGATGTCTCCAAGGTCAGCAATGATCTCGTCGTCCCTCTCTATGACCCGGTTGGGCAACCTGCGGTAAATCAGGTGAATCCTCATCGGGACACCTCAGTAAGTCAGCCTTGGGTTGTACTCAAGCAACATGAGCCCGTTCTTGAATATCCTTATCGTCCCGCTCTCCGAGAGGCTTATGGCCATCGCCTTCGTGAGTCTCGTTATCCCAGCTGCAGCTATGTGCCTGCTCCCCAGTCCGGGGGGGAGCATCAGGTCAACGACCTTGGGTTCAATCTCGAGATACCTCCCCGCGGCGACTATTCTTCCATCCTCTCTCACGACGAAGGCCCCATCGAGCTGGGCGAACTCCTTTATAATCTCCTTGCTGTCCTTGTCGAGGACGTTTATCTTATGCCCCTTAAAGGGGTTCGGTATCAGCTGGCGGGAGTGCCGGAGAACCCTTCTCGTGTCCCCAATTACAAATATGGTCCCCACCGGATTGCCTTCCCTCCCTTCAATGCTCAGTTCTATGGCTATCTCAAGCAACCTCTGGAGGACGTTCTGACTCTGGGAGAAGAAGCTCTTCATCGCCGAGATGCCCTTTTTAACGGTCTTTATCCCAATCGAGTTATCCGTTACATAGACGAAGGACTCCCCTTCCTTAACCATCTCGTGCTCAAGTAAGAATGCCGAAATAAGGTTCAGAATGTTGTTGAGATCAAGGTTCTGAGGAATTGATATTTTTTTCACCTTTTTTTCCTCTACCTCAAAGGTTGAGCCAACAACCACAACCGGCAGGTTAACATCCGGTATCTTCTCCTCGGGTATCTCCTTGAGCACGACTATGGCCTTGGCACCGAGCTTGAGGGCTATCTCAACGGCCCCCTCAAGAAGAACCTCCGGGACATCGCCCATAATATCCTTACCTCCCTACGGGACTCTCAAGAACATATAAAAACGTAGCGATTGAACCCTTCCGGGTGGTCCCATGAAGGTCGTCGTCGCAATAACCGGGGCGAGCGGTTCTGTTTATGGGGTTCGTCTGGTCGAGGTTTTGAGGGAGCTTGGGCACGAGGTCGTTTTCCTTGCTTCAAAGACCGGGATAAGCGTTGCAAGGCACGAGCTGGGGATAAGGATAAAGCCCGACTACACCGAGGACAACCTCTTCGCCCCCGTTGCCTCGGGTTCCCACCCCTTTGACGCGATGGTCATAGCGCCCTGCTCGATGAAGACCCTCTCGGCGATAGCCAACGGTTACGCCGACAACCTGATAACGAGAACCGCCGACGTTGCCCTGAAGGAGCGCAGAAAGCTCATCCTGATTATCCGGGAAACCCCGCTTAACCTCATCCACATCGAGAACATGCTGAAGGTGACGAGGGCAGGGGCCATAGTGATGCCCGCATCTCCGGGATTTTATACAAAACCCAAAACTTTGGATGATATAATAAACTTTATAATCGGCAGAACTCTAGATATTCTGGAAATTGAGCATAGCCTTTACCGGCGCTGGGGGAGTCCGCATGATTCAACTGGACGACCTTGACAGGGCGATACTGAGACTGCTGAAGGAAGACGCCCGCCTTACAATCTCGGAGATAGCGGAGCGCTTGAAGAGGCCGGAATCAACCGTTCACTTTCGCATCAAGAAGCTCCTTGAGAAGGGCATCATTGACCGCTATACAATAATCCTTGGTGAATCCCTCCAACCGAAGGCGGTTGCACTCGTTTACCTCGAAGCCGAAACGCCAATCATAGAGGACTTCCTGGAGAAGTACATCAGCTACATAACGAGAACCCTCTCAATACTCCCCAACGTCCTCATGGTCGCGAGGAGCGGGAAGAACGGTGTGATTGCCCTAGTCGGCGAGGAGAACGAGAGCAAGCTCAACAAATTCATAGATGAGACCATAAAGACGCTTCCGACAATAAGGAAGATTGAAGTTATCCCAATAAACGAGTTCGCGAAGGGCAGGGATTTAATCGGCTTCCTCGTGAGGGTATGATATGGAAATCGAGGTAAAGTTCAGGGTCGATTTTGAGCGAATCAGAGAGAAAATTGAGTCCCTGGGGGCCTTTCTGGCCGGAGAGGAGCTCCAGGAGGATATCTATTTCTCCCTTCCGTATCCACGGTTGCTGAGGGTGAGGAATGTTTCGAACCTTGGGAAGGCCTATCTTACCTACAAGGAGATAAGGGATCCCGGGCGGAACGAGGAATTTGAGGAGCTTGAGGTCGAGGTCTCCGACTTTAAAACGATGGTCGAAATACTAAAGAGGCTGGGGTTTGAGGAGGACGTGGTCGTCAGGAAGAGGCGCCTCGTTTACCGCCTTAACGGAATCACCTTTGAACTGAACGATGTTGAGGGCCTTGGCGGGTTTCTGGACATAGAGGTCATCTCGGAGGATGTCGAAGATGCCAAGAGGAAAATCTGGGAAGTTGCCGAAAGGCTTGGCCTCAGTGAGAACGACGTCGAGCCGAGGCTCTACCGGGAACTCATCGAGAGGCTAAGTTGAGCCAAAAGCCTTTTGGGAATAAAAGCAAAATAACTACCGGTGGGGTGCGTGGGCGGCCGGGCACAGGGTTCAATGGAGTACCTTTTTATGATTGCGGTCACCTTGGTAATAGCCCTGGTCGTGGTGTCCTACCTGTCCCGGAGCGTTGAAAACATTCCTGATTCACAGGTAACAGCCCCCTGGTTGGACCCGGAGTCGATGACAAGCTTCAACACAAGCGACATGTACTTCAACTACTCGGTCTGGGTCGAACCTGCGGGAACGGGAATATACCGCGTCGTTTACAGGTTGACGGCCAAGGAGACTCTCAACAACGTCAGGGTTCAGGCGACGCTGAAGTGCGAGAGACAGCCGAGGTACATAGATACCAGGTATCTCTCCGTGATTGAACACTACGATACCATACCACGGGGCTGGTACGTCTCCAACTACTGGACACCACTTGAACCCGGTGACTTCCCCTGCGGGGTGGAGTTCAATGTCTGGGTTGGCTAGGCTGGCCCTTCTAATTCTCCTTTTCTCGGCGGTTCCCGTTTCCTCGACATCTTTTGCCGTCTATTACGGCCAGCTCAGCGGAAAAACCATTGGCGACCTCAAAGGTTTTGAGATTCTAATCCTCCCCCCAACAATCGAGCCGGAGCTAATTTCGAGCCTCTCCAGAAACCACACGGTCGTTGGCTACCTGAGCCTCGCGACCGTTGGTGGATGGGAGCCATGGGCCAAGGCCGTTCCGAAGGGCATAGTCATCGGAAAGAACACCAACTGGAACGAGAAGGTTGTGGACTTCGCATCGCCCGCATGGAAAAGAATTGTCCTTGAGGAGGCCATCCCCTACATCCTCTCCCGGGGATTTGAAGGTGTGTTCCTCGATAACGTGGACTACGTTGACAGATATCCTAAAAAGAAAACCGCGATGGTGGAGCTGATAAGGGCGATAAGGGAGCGATATCCCGGAATAACCATAATCGTCAACAGGGGCTTCTCAATAAAGGAGGAGATTGCCCCCTACATTGACTACGTCCTCTTCGAGGACTTCATAACCTACTACAACTTCTCAACGCGGAGATATGAGATTTTTAAGGGGAAGGAACTTGAGTGGGAGCTTGAGCAGGTGGAGGAGCTTAAAAATCTTGGAGTGCCCATCCTCGCGTTAAGCTACGCCAACCTGAGTGACAGAAAGCAGGTGAGTGAGTTCGGGAAAATCGTTTGCTCCTACGCCAGAAAATACAATGTCTCGGGGGTTTATCTGGCAGAGATAAGCCTCCAGAGGGTCGGAATTGATCCGTGCAGGAATTCGGTGGAGACTGGGGGAAAGAGAGAACCAGAAGGAGAACCTGAAAGGCCGGGAAAAGTCTGTGGGCCGGGTTTCATCCTTGCCCTCACTTTGCTGTGGCGACGATTTTTATGATGTCGTTGAACTCAAGCTGGTAGTCCTCCCCGACGCGCCTGTGGGTTCTGGCGTTGACGGCGTAGAGGAAGGTCTTCCCAAGGTCGGTGTGGACTTTGTAGGCCAGATCCCTCGGCGTCGAGCCCCTAGGGAGGAGATACACGTGGGGCAGGACGTTTCCGAACTGGTCGGTAAGCTTGTGCTCGTCCTGAACGGGGTAAACCGGGATGAGGTTGAGTAGCTCGAACACGGCTCTGTTTATAACCTCCTGCACGCCGGTTGAGCCGAACCTGTTCAAAACGCGCTCCTTTATGAGTTCAAGTGCCCTTTCCTGCTTTGGACTCATCTTTTTCAGGACTTTGAAGTCGGAACCCCCCGGGATGTAGTCGATGAAACCCGCTCTGGCAGCTTTCCTGAGCGTGAGTTCGGCCACTGCGCTCGTTGGGACGACGATGTAGCCTCTCTTTTCGCCCTCCTTTTTCAGCCTCTCAATCCCCTCGTCGCTCGCGGCGTCGGCCTTGTTTGCGGCTATGATAATGGGCTTGTTTATCCTCCTCACCTCGCGGACGAAGGCGAAGAGATCGTCGTCAGTCCATTTGGTTGGGTCATTTCCGAGCCCGAGCCTGTGGATGGCCTCCCAGACGTCCTCCTCTCTAACGCCTATCCCAGAGAGGTGGTTCGCTATCGCCTCCTCAAGCTTCATGTGCTGGAGCTTTATCCTCTTCGCAAACTTTTCCCAGCCCTTCTTGAGTATCCCGAGTATCCAGTAATCTATCTCCCTCTCAAGGAACTCGATGTCCTCGACAGGGTCATGGTAGTCCGTTGGCTGTCCCTCGGCGTCGGTCTTTCCGGTTGCGTCAACGACGTGGATCAGGGCTGAGGCCATCCTGAGGTCGTCGAGGAACTTGTTGCCCAGACCGCGACCCTCGTGGGCGCCGGGAACTAAACCTGCAACGTCTATCATCTTAATTGGGATCAGGGCCTTTCCGTCGCGGTACTCGTAGTTCTGGGGATTTGGCTTGCAACCGAGTTCTTTGCATGGATGCTCCGCTATCGCGTAGGTTACGCCGACGTTCGCCTCTATCGTCGTGAAGGGGTAGTTGGCTATATCCACATCAACCAGCGTTGCGGCTGAGAAGAAAGTCGACTTTCCGACGTTTGGCTTTCCAACGACGCCTATCTCCATTCCATCCACCGGCCTAAGTTTGCGCCAGGGTTTTAAGGACTTTTGGATTACATAAGTAAGGTGAGCTCGATGAGGGTTGCCGTTCCCTCGGACGGGGGCTTTGACGGGAAGGCCGTTCCATTTGATGCCTCAGAGGGCATAGCCATAGCCGAGGTCGGGCCGGACGGCGTCAGGGAGATAAAGGTCATAAAACCGGGAGACAACGTTGCGGAGGAGCTGAAGCGGGAGGGCGTTGAGCTCGTCCTGACTCCCGAGATTTCCGAGGAGCTGGCATTAAAGTTTGCAAAGCTTGGAATCAGGGTTCTCACAGGCGTCAGCGGAAAGGTTAAGGACGTCATGATGCTGGCACTTAAAGGAACTGTGAAAAGGGCCTTCAAAGCAGGTCTTGATATGGCAAGAATGGGGAAAGACGTTATGACACGAAAACTATAACTTACCTTTTTCCTTAATCTCTCAGGTGGAAGAGATGCGCGTCGTTGTTCTCGTCGAGGACTACTCAGGCTATGAAAGCCCCTTTCTGGCCCAGCACGGGGTGAGCTTTCTGATAGAGAAGAACGGCAAAAAGGTGCTCTTTGACACGGGCCAGAGTGCTTATCCGGTTCTCCACAACATGAGACTTCTTGGGATAAGACCTGAGAGCATAGACTACGTCTTCCTGAGCCACTGCCACTACGACCACACGGGCGGGCTCCTTGAAATCCTCAAGGCCATCGGGAGGCGCGTTCCGGTCATAGCGCATCCCACGCTATTCAGGAGGCACTTCGTAACGAGACCCCACCTGAGAGACGTTGGGATTCCCTTCAGGAGGGAAGATGTTGAGGAACTGGCGGAGCTTTATCTCACTGCTGAACCCATCGAGATAGTTGAAGGACTTTTCTCAACGGGTGAAATTAGGGACCGGGAAGACTTCGAGAGGGTGAGCATAGGGTTTATACGCTGAAGGACGGGAAGGTCGTGGAGGATGAACTCCTCGATGACATGAGCCTTGTCGCAAAAACCGAAGACGGCCTTGTCGTCGTGAGCGGTTGCAGTCACGCGGGCATAGTGAAACACGCTAAAAGGCTCACCAGGGAGGAAAGAGTTAGGGCTGTGATAGGAGGCTTCCACCTCATAGATGCGAGCGAAGGGCGGATAAAGAGAACTGTTGAGGAGTTCAAGAGGCTCGGCGTTGAGGAGGTGTACACCGGCCACTGCACCGGATTGAGGGCCGAGGCAGAGTTCATGAAGGCCTATGGCGAGAACTTCCACAAGCTCCATTCGGGGATGGTGATAGAATTCGGGAGATGAGCCGATGGGTGGAAAAACCGAGGGTAAGCCGAGGATAACCGTGATGGCGTACTCCAAAGAGGGGTTCCTCAGCAGGAAGGCGGAGACCCTAAGGGATGCACTCTCTATAGGAGACTACGACGTCGTGTGGGTGAACGTCGAGGGCCCAATCTCCACGGAGGAGCTGAAGGGAGAGCTGGGGTTCTCCGATTCAGTTACCA
>NZ_JALUFF010000010.1 GCF_027052235.1 Thermococcus sp. | reverse complement strand
GCGTTACGTGCTCGCCGAGGATTACGCGGTGTGCCCACTTGTACTTCTCGCGGAACTCCTTTTGAGCTGGATACTCGTCCATTAAAATGTGGGTGTACCTTATTCCCTCGAGCTCCTCGCCCTTGAACTCCTCGACGATTTCACCCTTAAGGCCAACCTCGGCAAGAACGCGCTCAACGAGGGCCTCCGCTATTATCCAGTACTCTTCTCCGTTCTCGGTTTCGACCCTAACTTTAGCGTACTCGTAATCCGGGTGGACTGTTACAGCCAAATTGGCCGGGAGCGTCCACGGCGTTGTAGTCCAGATGAGGAGGTACTCGTTATCTTTGCCCTCCACCGGGAACTTCACGTAGATGCTCGGGTCCTTTCTGAGCTTGTACTCGCCACGAACCTCGTGTTCAGCCAAAGCCGTCTCACAGCGCGGGCACCAGTGTAAAACCCTCTTGTCCTTCTCCAAGAGCCCCTTCTCCCAGGCCCTCTTGAGCGTGAACCAGCCCGATTCGATGTACTCGTTCTTTATGGTCATGTAGGGGTTGTCCCAGTCCATCCAGACGCCGAGCTGCTTGAACTGCTCGGTCATGACCTTGAGGTTGTTAAGGGCGAACTCCTTGCACTTCCTTATGAAGTTCTCAACACCTATCTTGGTCTCTATCTCTTTCTTGACTTTGAGACCAAGGGCCTGCTCGACCTTGACCTCTATTGGAAGGCCGTGCATGTCGAAGCCGGGTTGCCTTCTCACGTTGTAGCCCTGCATCGTTCTGAAGCGGATTATCATGTCCTTGATTATTTTGTTCCAGGCAGTTCCAAGGTGTATTGCACCGCTGACGTATGGTGGCCCGTCGAGGAAGTAGTATTTAGGTCCGTTGGCCCTGCTGACCTTGACCTTCTCGTAGACCTCGTTCTCCTTCCAAAAGCGCTCTATCTTCTCCTCAAGCTTTCCCGGGTTGTACTCCCTAAGCTCAGGCTCCTTAATCATGGCAGAACCCTCCAGAAGTGATAGTTAAGACTAACCCAGAAAGGGGATTTAAGCCTCGAAACGGGCAAGGCGGAGGATAAAACACTCCCCCCTCATGGGTATCGGGGGGAATTGGGGAGTTTCCTTATAAGGTTTTTGCCAGCTATCGATTTCTCAAGAAGAACGCAACCGAGAGGAGCAGTGCACCGAGCACGTAGACTCCCATAGGAACTGGGGCGTTTACAGGACTCGGGAGGTTTGTCAGTCTCACCCTTATAGCAACACTAGAGGCACCGTCTATGTAGCCACTACGAACGCCACGGCCTATTATGATCGTCCTTCTCGATGCATAGTAATCCAGCGGTTCCACTTGCATACGATCGAAGTTTGGGTCGTAGGTTATGTCGTAAACAACACCGTTGATGGTCAGCGTTACATGGAACGGCTGGTCGGCAGGGATTATTTTGTCAAGATACACTCTGGTAACGTTTGACGTCGTGTGGCTGTAGGTATACACCTTAATCTCAACCGCATTATAACCCGTAAACGCAATAACAGCATTAGCACTCAGCAAAATCAGCAGAAGGGCAAAGACAAACGACGTGCGATGGTTCATGGCCCTAGCCCCTAGCTGTTTCAACTCCAATGTCCTCATCTCCTTCCCAGCAAGAAGCCGAAGAACAGCATCAGCCCGCCGAGCACGTAGACCCCAGCCGGAATGGGTGCGTTCGCCGAAGGATAATTCACAGAGATGGTTCTAACCACTATCGGACCATCCGAAGCCCAACCCGAAGGACCTATGACTAGGGTCTCTGTGCAGGTTCCCCCAGAGCATTCAAGTTCCCTCTCTACACCCTGCTCATTCGGGTCGTAGGTAATATTGTAAAGGGTATTGTCAACAGTCAATGTCACATGGAACGGCTGGTCGGCGGGAATTATTTTGTCGTAGTATACCTCCTTGGTGCCCTCATTGTAAACCTTCAGCTCGACGGCGTTGTAGCTCTGAGAGGAGACTACACCAGCACTCAAGAGAAGCACAACAGCCACCAGAAAGAAAAGGCCCCCTTTTCTCATTTTACTCACCACACGGGTCATGATATCCATCGATTACCCAGAATTGTATATAACCGTTTTGTTATGGACTTTGACGATATGTCAGGCACACAATTATCAATTTCTATCCCAAGTTGTTATGGTTTAAACTTGGTGTTTTTCTATTTTTGAAGTCTGCAGTAACTTTTCCAGTCCGCAAAGATTTTCAATACAATACCGCTTTGTCGTTTTATCAACCAAAGAGGTTGGCAAATGGCAAGCAGGTAAAGGCCAGAAAACGCTTGTTCCAAAAGGGTTTAATAAAATAGGGAACAACGATCCTCCATGAGGAAAAAGGTTAAAGAGTTGCTTATCCTCCCGTTCCTCCTTGTCCTCGGCTGGGCTATATCCTACCCGCTCGATCCCCTGAGTAGCTATCTAATACGTCCGGTGGCGTGGATAGCGTTCCTCATGCTCTCCCCATTTTACAACGTCGTGCTTTCCGGCAACGTCATAGTCGGGAACGGGGTTGCGGTTAGGGTCATAGACCTCTGCACTCCCGTCCCGGAGTTCGGCATTGTCCTGGCCTACATTCTGCTGACGTGGAAGGGACTTAGGGATGTCCTCGTGGCAATCCTTTCCTTTATCATCCTCCTCCTCTTCGATGGCCTTAAGGTTGCTGTGATGTTTGTCCTGCTCGGAAAAGGCTATTCCTGGGTGATTTACCATGACTTGAACTCCTACGTGATCTTCTTCCTTGCCTTTCTCTCGATACTCATCATCCGAGAAAAGGTATAGTGTGCCCTCCCCGACCGACCCCCGCTCACCGCTCACGGGGGCGTGAGTGGGGAGGGCGGTGAAAGTTATACCCAGTTGTTTTAAGCGTTTTCCACCTGTCTCTCTTCCTCGGGCTCACCTTTTTTCCTGCTCTCGTTCTTTATGACCTGAATGACGTAGTCAATGAACTTCCTGACCTCTTCGAGCTCCTCCTCGGGAATGTCCGCTATCTTCTTGTTCTTCGTCTTGTAGGTGAGCAGTTTGAGCAGTGCGAGCCTTCCAAGAGCCGTCCTCGTGCTTATCTCACCGTTCTTCCAGTCGCGCCAGATGGCGTTGGCTATGCCGTAGAACTCGGGTATGCTGTCTAGCCCCGGGTCGCCGACGTCTATGACCTCCTTTCCAAGGTACTTGTAGCGCTTCTCCTTCTCCTCCTTCGAGAACTCCTTGGTCTTGCCTTTTATGTATTCGTGCACCATGGTACCACCTCCAGAAGCATTATCCTCCCCAACCTTTATTAACTTTTTGTTTCTAAAACTCCAGACCTATCAATCGGCTTTCCTTATCTCATTCCAAACAGCAGCCATGATAAGAAACGCCCCAAGAATCGACCTCGCTGTAAACCTCTCGCCGAGAAGGACAAAGGCCGAGATGGAACCGAATATTGGCTCCATTGAGTATATAAGCGCGGCCCTGTAGGCCCTCGTCTCTCTCTGATACCTCGCCTGCAGGGTGAACGCCACGACCGTCCCAAAAACAGCCGTGTACACTATCCCAGCCCAAGGGAGAATCGCGGTGGGGAAACTCAGGGGCTCAAATAGGAGCGCAAAGATGGTCGAGAAGACGAAGTTCCAGAATATCTGCCAGAAGGAGAGACTGAGGTAGTCACCGTAACCAAAGCGCTGGACGAGGACTATCTGAAATGCAAAGCTGACGGCGCAGAGGGCAGTTAGCGCGTCCCCGAAACTTATTCCTCCCTTTGCTCCGGAAATCAGGTAAAGGCCAGCGAGGGCCACGGCGAGCGACATGAAGTCCCTAGGCTTAACGCGCTCCCCTATGAGGAAGTAGCCAATGAAAGGGGTGAAAACAACGTAGAGGGACGTTATGAAGGCGGAATTGGAGGCGGTCGTGTACTTGAGGCCGACTATCTGGAAGCCGTGGCCGAAAAAGAGGGTCAGACCGAGGACGAAGCCCTCCCTGAGGGTCTCCCTTCTCAGAACCCTGCCCCTGAATATGAGGAGCATCAAGAGGGAGGCCAGACCAAAGCGGTATGACAGGAAGAGAACAGGGGGGATGTAGTCAAGACTAACCTTCATCGCGGGAAACGTGAAGCCCCAGAGAACCGTTGCCCCAAGGAGTATCAGCTCGGCCCGCTTCATCGGGCCAAGTTTTCAGGGGAATTTAAAAGCTATTCGCCCGGCCCGTTGATGCAGGACATGTTCATCGCTAAAAGCATCTCGACGTAACCGCTCTCAAGGTTCTCCTTTATCTTCCCCATGAGCCTTCCCAGTTCATCGCCGGTCAGCGGCCTCTTGTCCCTGAGCCACTTTATTTCCCCGTCGTTCTTGTCGAGGATTACTATCTCGCCCTCCGTGATGAGGGGCACGTAGTTCATCCTCACTCCGTAGAGCTCTTCGGCAAAGGCCAGCTTGGCTCGGAGCAGTTCGAGATAGTTGGCCAGGTCCTCACCGAGGAACTTCCTAATCTCCCGCCTCATTCTTTCACCGCCATCAGCTTGATGTACACCCTTATTAATCTGTCGGACAAAGATGGGTAGAAATGTCCGCATTGTTCGGGCCGAAAGTGAAATAAGCCACCCATAGGTATCACTCACGGTGAGACCATGTTCATGAAGTACGCCCACCACTTCCACGCCTACCAGCCCGGGGACATAGTCTACATCCTTGACGGAGACGGTTCAAAACCCATAGAATACGAGGAGAGGAAAAGCCCCGTGACGATTAGGATCCGGGAGGAAGACGTCAAAGGGGAGAACTGGACGAGGGCCATGCTCTACTCCTACGAGCACATCTCGGAAGTCCTCTCAAGGATGAAGGGGATAAGCATTGATGTAGAGCCCTTCACGTTCCTCATGCTCCTGAGGTATCACAGAAAGGCCTTTGAAGAGGCCGTTGAACTAATGAAAAAGTTTGATGCAGTTCCAACTACGCCCTTCCATCCGATAGTGCCTCACCTTGACGAATTTGAGCAGAGAATCCTTGCGAGGGTCTCCTTTGACTTCTACTCCCCCCTGACTGAGGGAAGAGATGTCCTTGGCTACTGGCTCCCCGAGGCGGTGATAACGAGGGAGAGCGCCTCCATAGTCGAGGTTTCCACAGAAAAAAGGCCCGTCTTCCTTCTCGACGAGAGACAGCTCATCTACGACTTTCCGCAGGCGAAGCACTCCTGCAACCGCTACGGGAACTCCTTCGTCTTCGGCAGGGAGTGGAGTTTGAGTGACGCCTTTGCCTTCAACACCCTCGACGTTCCGGGTCTCGTCTCGGCCACCCTTGACTACCGCGACGACTACAAGGAGAACCTGGGCGTTCCATATTTGGTCTTCACGGCCAGCGACCTGGAGAGTCTCTTGGGAAACCCCGCTCAGCTCGACCGCTTTACAGCGTGGATGGAGGGGATTGAAGGCAACGGAGTCGAGCGCGTCTCGGCGATGGAGTTCGTCAGAAAAAAACTCTCCGGGGAGTTCAAACGCCTCGACGGGGAATGCTCCTTTGAGATAGGGGTCAAGGACTACTCCAGCTGGAGCGACTACTTCGATTTGAGCCTCGATGGAAAGACGAGCGACTCGCGGTGGCTCGGCTATCGCAGGGCCGACGGAAAGGTCTTCGCGAGGGAAGTGAAGGGAAGGAGGATAAGCCAGCTCTGGAAGGTTGCATTTACAAGGCTCTTTGAGGAGCTCAACAGAACAGTTCGCCTTGGAGTTCTGAAAGGTCTGAAAAAGCTCGGTATTGAGCCTTCATCGAGCGAAGAGTTTCTCGTCCGCTACGCGAGGGTCTTTTTCAAGGACTACTACGACTACTTTGGCATCGATACCTCCCTCGACTACGTCCTTGAGCCGGCCAACGGGGATAGAGAAGCCCTTAAGCTGGGGAGGGCCTACTACCTCATGCTCCTGGCCAACCACTCCTGTCCGCGCTTCTGGGAGAACCTCGACACGAGGGTGGCTTTTGGAAACGTTTCCACCATAACCAAGGCCCTCATAGAGCTCATGGACTACTTCGAGGGGGATGAACTACAGAATCTCTTCATCGAGGCCTACCTAAGGGTTCTCAACTTCGAAAGCCTTTACCACGTCTGGAATCTCTCCTTCCTGTCATCACTGGAAGGCTGGGAAACAACTGAAAGAGCTTGGGAAGAAGCGCTGAGGAGCGAGGTTCCGAACAGCGGGTACAACGTCGTCACGAGGGCGGGCCTCTACGTGGGAAAGAGGGACTTAAAGGGTAGCCTAAAGGCCCTGATCGAGCCTTACAATCTCGAATGGGCGGTGGCCGATACTGGTCATATCCCCGGCGAAGCCCACGGCCACTGGGAGAACGGGGAATGGTGCGAGCACAAAGATTAAATACACTGAGTGCACTCAGTTTATATGGGGGTGTCGATGGTAAAAACTCTTACCATAGCGGACGATGTGTATGAAGAACTGAGCAGGATAAAGGGCAATAGAAGCTTCTCGGAGGTTCTTAGAGAACTCCTCAGGGAGAAAAGGGGAAATGCCCATGTTATCAATAGAATCTTCGGTATTTTGAGCGAGGAGGAGTACAAGGAAGTCAAAAAGAAACTTAGAGAGGTAGAGGAGGGATTCGATGAATGGCAGCGGTTCTTGATACGAGCGTGATAATCGAACTGGCCCGCGGAAATGAAGAAGTTAGACAAAGGGTTCTCGAATCCGATAAGGAATTTTACATAACGACAATAACCAAGTTCGAGCTTCTTGTGGGACTGCCAAAAAAGGATGAGCTCATGTGGCTTGACTTTCTTGAGCGGCTACCCTTTGACGATAAAGCATCGGAAGTGGCCGCCTACCTGTTTAGAGAGCTTAGGAAGTCTGGAAAACCCATGGCACTGAAAGACCTCCTTATTGGATCAATCTGTATCGCCAACAACATGAGGCTTATAACCCTTGACAGAGACTTTGAAGTCCTTCAGGATTTTGGTCTTCAAGTTGAGTTTCTTTAACCCTTCAAGCTATCTTTTTTCCTGCTCAGGAAGAGGTAGGCCTCTCCCCCCAACTCACCCGGAACGTAGTCCACGAGGAAGTCGGCATTCTTTACCACTTCCCTCAGGTTCTTCCCGAGGGATACCTGGTTCTTTTCGAGGAGACTAGAAAGAATGTCCAGGACGTTTTCAGTAACCTTTTTCTCGGCGTAGAGCCTTTTGCCCACCAGCCAGACCCTCTCGTTTTTCCTGTAGAAGTCCCTCCCCCTCTCGGTGAAGAACTCCGGGCCGGGATGTATCTTCACCGCCGGCCTTTCCAATCTGTCTACCTCAAGCATTATGAAGGCTTTTTTGTCGGAATAGCCGTAGTTCCGGCCAAAAACCCTAAAGCCCTCCCGTTCCAGGGCCGTTTCAATTCCCCTGGCGCTCTTCTCCAGCTGGGGGAGGAGAACGTCATCTACAAGCTCGGGCCTATCAAAGAGGATCGTCAGCAGGTGGGTTCCCTTCCTCCTGAGCTCATCAGCGTAGTCCCCCGGGGTTGCCACCGGCGGGAAGAAGAACTCAATGGACGGTTCCTTCAGAAAGCCTTCAGATTTGAAGTAAAACACCCCGTACTTTTCCCAGCTCAGGTTTGCCGAAACGTTCCGCCTTGGATCGACGGGGTCTATGACTATAAGCGGCCTGTCCTCCTCCACTTCCCTCCTCACAGTTTTCATCGCTATCTCCGGTTCCTTCCTCAGCCAGTTTTCGGGGTCGATTATCTTCTGCCTCAGCATGAAGTCGGCATTCCTCAGGACGTCGAGGAAAGAGCCGTACTTTATCACCAGAATCTCGGCGAGATAACCTGAGAAGCCCCTCACGTAGACCTCGCTACCGTAGGCTTTAATCCCCTTTAAAAACCTCTTGAGGAGGCGGACTTCATCGTTTTTGCCTTTTATGTGCTCGTTCACCCACCGTGTGTGGAGAATCGAGCGGTCCACTGCTGTTCTTACGTCCCGCCAGTTCTTAACGTCGTAGCACGGAACGAGGTCAACGCCAACTCCCTTGTAACTGGCCCTCACGTACGGATGCTCCGCGTAGGCAATCTCATATGAATCGAGCCTCTCCGCTATGACCTTACCGAGCTCTAGGCCCTTTTCCCTGAGCTCCTCAAGGGGAGTCTCCAGCGGAAAAGCGAGGAAGAGGTCAACGTCGTGGTCTCCAGCCAGATACGTGTCCTTAGCTAAAGAGCCTACGAAGTAGGGCTTAGCTTCAAGGCCGAGCTCGTCTATAATCCTCTCAGCGATTTCTCCGAGCTCATCCATCAGCTCCTTAACGAAGGCCCTCTCCTCCTCGGTCGGCCTGATTCGCTGGAGGACTTCGCTGATGACCGCTTTAACGTCCATATTCTACACCTATTGATATTAGGCTATCAAAATATTTATATATCTTTTGTTATCTTTCTATCAATGATGCGAGATGGAGGACTTGATGGTAGTTCAAAACCCATGGTGGGCTGATCCTGATGCCATATACGATGACGAACGGGTTGAAAAAGCCCTTTCTCAAAAGCCAAGGATTAACTACCGCTTTGAGCAGACTAACAAGGTTCTTATTGGTCCGAGACAGGTTGGCAAGACTACCTACATGAAGCTCTTTATAGCAAACCTCATCGAGTCGGGAGTTAATCCAAGGAACGTTCTGTACTTCTCCTGCGACCTCTTGAGAGACTACCGTGAGATAGTCTCGATAGTTAGGTCATTTCTCAGGAGTACGAGAGGAAGGGCCTACGTTTTTCTCGATGAGGTTACCTTTGTTGAGAACTGGGAGAGAGCCATCAAGTTTCTTCTTGATTCTCCCCTTGCATCTAGGATAGTACTCCAAGTTACGGGTTCGACTTCGGCCGGGCTGAAAAGGGAGAGCTTCCCCGGAAGGAAGGTTAAAGTTGAGGAATTCCTTCCGCTGGACTTTAGGATTGTTTCTCTGATTTTTGAGCCAAAATTAAGGAATATCCAGCTCTCCTATGTCCTTCCGAAAACGAGCAGAGAGTTCTACGAAAACGCCCTTGAGCTTTATCCATACCTTGAAGTCCTGAGCGGTGCGCTCGACTTTTATCTCTCCTCAGGTGGTTATCCTAAGTCTATCTACGAACTCCTGGAGAGGAGTATAAAACCTGAAACCTACGAGATGATTTACAACGCCACGATTCTCGATGTGGCCAAGCTTGGAAGGAGCGAGAGGATAGCCCTTTCAATAATACTCGGCCTCCTGCGTCGCTACGGTGACAGAGTGACCCTCAACTCCCTTGCCAAAGAGCTTGAGATAGGTTCTCACGTCACGGTGAGGGATTATCTAGAGCTCTCTGAGGAGCTGTTCATCGGGAGGAACTACTTTCAGGTCAAACTCCACGATTTAACCCCCCTCTTCAGGAAAGAGCGCAAGTTCTATTTTCTTGACCCCCTGCTACTTCAAACCTTCAGGAGGTTCTTCGGGAAAGGGCCTGAGACGGACAGGATAATTGAGGGTATTGTCGGTGAACACCTGAAGCGCCTTTACCCAACGTACTTTTTCAGCGGTTCCAGAGAGGTGGATTTTGTAACGCCTTACTTTGGCGTGGAAGTGAAGTGGAGGAAGAGGGTTAGGCCTCAAGACTTCCCAAGGGTCGGAATAAAGAACAAAATACTCCTCTCAAAGGACAAACTTGAGTTCCTTGAGGGGAGCAACCTCGCGATAATCCCCGTTTCCCTCTTTCTTTTCCAACTTCATTCCGCCAGCTCGAACCTAGCGATAGTCTCGTAAATCGGACCCTTTGGCGTCAGAGTGCTCTTCTTCAGCTCTATCGCATTAACCTCAAATTCGCCAAAGTCCTTGTTGGCGAGATCCTTCAGAGCCATCGTAAGCTCAAGCTTATCCTTTACGAACTTGACGCGGCCGATGGTTACGTGGGCGACGAAGTCCTTGTCCTTCTTGAAGCCCAAGCGATGCATTTCCTTTTCCACGTCCTGGGCTATAGCCTTCAGTCCCTCGTCGTTCTCTATCCCGGCCCATATCACCCTTACGTAGTTCGGGTTCGGGAAGACGCCTATCCCCTTAACCTTAACCCTGTGCTTCCTGTGCCTATTAGCTATCTCTCCCAGAGCTTTCTTGACCTCTTCGGCTAAAGCCTCGTCGATTTCTCCGAGGAACTTCAGCGTTACGTGAAGGTTTTCCCTCTCAACGAACTTTATCTTTGCCACTTTGTTTCCTATTCTCTCCTGGGCTTTGAGGAGGTTGTCCCTAACCTCATCGCTGACGTCGATAGCTATGAACGCCCTCATACCGACCACCGGGAAAAGTTGGGGGAGGGGGTTAAAGGGGTTTTGGGAAAGGTAAATAAAAAGCAGTTCAACTGTAGTCAGCTTCCACATAAAGGCCAATCGGAACGTTTACCTTTTCATAGGTCGTACCGTACCAGTGGTGCACTGGGATCTCAACCTTATACTTGCTTTCCATTGCGTGGAAAGTTACGGTGCTGGAAGGCCCTTTGTTTTTTACGTGGCCAAGCATGACGTAACTGGAATAGTCACTAACACTGAAGCCAACGGTTATGGTTGCAAACCACGGTGGGAGACTGCCATCTGCCAGAGCATCTAAGATTGCCCCCACGGGTACGCCCACGCCAAAGCTGTGGCCGTCACTTCCTGCATAAATTTTTCCGTAAAACTCTGAGAGTGATATCGGGTTGTTTACCCCTGTGGATATTCCACTTGATTTCTTCATCCAACTGCTTGGAAAGTTGTATGGTGGCTTTCCCAGTGTTGAACCGCTTGCTATGTGTTTGACATTCCCACTGACCCTGTCTATGGTGAAGCTGTCTACCTTTGCAAAGTATCTCTCGTTGCCAGTTGGGGAGCAGAAGACATTGCCGTGGGAATCTTCCTCGCACATGTACTCCTTCTGGTAGATGTAGTGAATGGTCCCTTTAATCCATACGTAGCCCCAAAAGTCCTCCTTTGGAACCGTGATATCGTCTCCGCCTGCAAAGTAGTTGGTTATCGATCTTCCGAGAACCTTAACCGTTATGGAACTTGGGTCAAACTCAACTTTCTCCGATATCTTGTCTCCAAGTGCAACTGTCACGTCAGGGCCCCAGTACTTCTGAACTGTTATTCCGATGTCGGCTGTGCCAAAGATATCGCTCCAGACGTTGTTGTGGATTATAAGAACAGGTATTTTGACGTTTTGAAATCTTTGCTCCTTCACCGTTCGCCATTCAAACCATGGGGGATTCAGGTAGCCTTGGGGTTGTACGCCGGCTTTCTTTTCAATCTTCACAATTGTGGTTTTCTCTGCTTCCTTGGGGTTGAACCTCAGCTTCACGGTTTGGGGTAAAGTGGTCTGGTCTGTTGTTACTTCAAAACTGTCCGGTGGTAGGGTGTAAACCTCTCCGTTTTTTACAATCCAGACGTCCACTCCTATGAAGGTGGTTTTTGAGCCTATTTTTCTTGCGATCGTTTTGGCCTCGTTGAGTACACTTGAGGGTACTCTTATCGTGTTTTCCGAGAAGAAAAGCTTCCTTTCAAGGGTGCCTTTTTCAAGGACTTTGATACTGCCCTTTTCGTCGAACGTCCAGACTGCATAGTAGATTCTCCCCTGTCCTGTTAGCGCGTTCCCATTTTTGTCGAGGAGAATTACTTTGGCACCGCCTATGGGGGTTGCCTGTGCATATCCTATAACACCAACTATCAGCAGGCCCAACAGGAGGGCTATCAGGCTTTGCCGCCGCATTGAATCCACCCCCTGTGGTCTGCAATGTTATCTAATTCGGCTTATCTTATAAGTTTTTCCTTTTACTTTTAGTAAAAATTCTTCCTTTTTTTTTCTAGTATAACTTTATTCTAACGTGGGTTTTCCTCTTAGAACAATCCAAAAGAAGCCTGAGTAAAAGAGTTGCATGACGATGCAAAGGAAGAGCAAGGGATAAAAAGGAGAGCTCACTCCCTCACCACAACGGGGAACTCCTCCCAAGGGAAGACGACCCACTTGTCTGTGCGGAAAACGTAGAAGTCCGGAACGACCTTCGTCCAGGGTTTCATGCTGAGGCAGAGGACCTTAACTTCCTCTGCCCCTACCTTCTTAACCTCCTCGATGACAACCTCAAGCGTCTTACCAGTATCGCTGACGTCATCAACTATTACAACCCTCTTGCCCTCAAGCGAGCCGTGGAGCGGAATAGTTATCACAGGTTTTTCCATCCTGTCGTCAATACCCTTGTAGAACTTGACGTCGATGACCTTGACCTCAATGTCCCCGAGGATGTGGCTGAGCCTCACGGCTGGAATAAGCCCACCCCGCGCCACCCCGACTATCACATCGGGCATGAAGTTTTTCCTCAGCTCATCCGCTAAAGCGAAAATCGCCCTGTCAACCTGCCACCAGGTGAGGTACACCTTGTCCATGTCAACACCTCCGAATAGCGTGAGTTTTCGGCGGGAAACTTAAGCTTTGGTGAGTTGAGGGAAGTTAAAATGAAGGCCTTAAAAAGAATGCCTTGACAGAAAGATGTTAAATCCGGAAAAACGGGGAGAGGGAAGGTTCAGCTTATGACGCACTTGCTCCAGCCGCAGCGCGGACAGGTGGCGCAGCCGCTCTCCATCCTAAGCTCAACTAAGACACCGTCCTTTTCGTAGCAGACAGGGCAGTATGCAACGCCGAGGAGTTCCCGTATTTTCTCCTCTGGAATTTCAGGCTTCTCGGCGTGGTGCGGGTGCTCGTGGGTAGGTTTTGGAGTTGAGGTGTGGGAGACCGAGAAGGTCAGCCCAGCAGGGATTTCCTTCTTCTCCTTTCCATTGGTGCCGTTGAGTATGGCCTCGACGTTGATAAAGCGCGCCAGCCAGGGTTCTGCCTCCACAACAGCTTTCAGTTTCTCAACCGCGTATTCGCTCGGCTTGGCCGGAACGCGCTTCCTCTTCTCACCCTCGACGCTGTAGACCTGAACGCTGAGCGAGCCATCGCGGTAAACCGTTATCCCCTTACAGCCGAGCTTGTAGGCGAGCAGGTAAGCAGCCTTGACGTCCTCAACCGTTGCATCGTTCGGCATGTTTATGGTCTTGCTCGCCGAATCTGTGAGCCAGAGCTGGATGTTGGCCTGCGCTAAGATGTGGTCGAGCCAGTGGATGTCCATGGAGGTTACAAAGACCCTCTGCATATCCTCTGGAATCTCCTCCAGCCCCTGAACCGAGCCGTAGTTGTCGCTTATCTTCTTCAGTATCTCGTCGCTGTAGAGCCCGCGCTTTTTGAGCTCGGCCTCGAAGACGGGATCAACGTAGTAGAACTCGCCAACGGTTACGCTCTTCTTGTAAACTAATGCAAAGATGGGCTCGATTCCGCTGGAGGTGTCGGCTATCATTGAAACGCTTCCGGTCGGCGGGCACGTCGTCACCATAGCGTTTCTGACGCCGTGGCGCTTGATTTCCTCAACAAGCTCGTCCCAGGGCAGGTTCCATATTTCTCTGTGGTAAAAGCCCTCGACGGGAAGTTCACCGTCCTTGTATCTGCTATTCTCGTAGAGCGGGAAGGAACCGCGCTTTTTGGCAGTTTCAACACTCTGCTTGTAGGCGTAGAATGTGAGATATTCGGTTGCCTTCCTCATGAAGGCGAAGCCTTCCTCGCTGTTGTAGGGAATGCCGAGCTTGAATAGGGCATCGGCCAAACCCATCATACCGACGCCTATCCTCCTTGTGAGCTTCGTGTTGCGGTCTATCTCAGGGAGCGGGAACTTGTTGACGTCTATTGCGTTGTCGAGGTACTTCGCCACCTTCCGGATGACGTAGGCGTACTCGTCCCAGTCGAAGTAGGGCTTTCCTTCGTCGTTATACTTGACGAACTTTGCCAAGTTTATGCTCGCCAGATTACAGCTCTCGTAGTCGTAGAGGGGCTCTTCGCCGCATGGGTTGGTGGCCCTTATCTTCCCACCCTTTGCTTCCGCCAGCACGTTTCTCCTGTTGATGACATCAAAGAAGACAACGCCCGGATCGGCCTTGGCCCATGCCATGTAAGCTAACTCCTCGAAGAGGCTCTTCGGGTCGATTTCTTTGACCTTTTCTCCAGTCCTCGGGTTAACGAGAGGATAGCGCTTGCCCTCCTTCAAAGCCTCCCAGAAGTCCTCCCAGATGCCAACGCTTATGTTGAAGTTTGCCAGGACATTGGTTCCAACGTTCTTCTCCTTGGCGTGGACGAACTTCTCTATATCCGGGTGCCAGACCTCAAGGATTCCCATGTTGGCTCCCCTTCTCACGCCACCCTGCTTTATCACGTCGCTGACTGCATCTATGAGGTGCATGAAGCTGACTGGTCCTGAGGCAGCTCCCGTGGTCGTGCCTACGATGTCGCCCTCGGGGCGGAGTTTTGAGAAGTTCATTCCGGTGCCGCCGCCGGCCTTTTGTATCATCGCTACATCGTGTGCTGCCTTCATGATGCTCTCCATGTCGTCCTCTATCGGAACAACAAAGCACGCTGAAAGCATTCCGAGCGGTCTTCCAGAGTTGATTAACGCTGGAGTGTTGGGCATGAAAATCTGACTCGTCATCAGCCTGAAGTATTCCTCTATCTCGTCTTCGTAGTTATCAAAGGCCCCGTTTTCGAGCATCTTGACGACTTCGTTGATTGAGACCTTCATCTGGCTCTTTTCAGCGAGCTCGCGGTAGAGGTTGAGGAGCCTCTCGAAGTGCCACTTGTTGAGCTTGAACCTGCCTATCGAGAGCTTTCCATCGTATTCGTCAAGCCTCGAAAGGTACTTCTCGACGGCCCTCAGGTCCTGCTCGTGTTTTCCATTTAGGTCAAAGACCCTCTCATCATAAAGTAAATCCGGAATGACGGCTAGGATAGAAACGCGCTCGAAGAGCTCCCTCGGGCTCTCAATTATCTCCCCCTTCTCGTTCTTCATAAGATAGCGCGAGGCAAGAACGCGGAGGGCGTTGATGGAGAAGCGCTTGTCTATGTCGTCGAGCTTGTCCTTGTTGAGTATTTTCTTCTTTTCCTCCCTTATCTCGGCCTTCTTCTTGCGGTAGAGGATGTAGGCCTTTGCAACATCAAAGAGGCCTGCCCTCATGAGTTCAAGCTCGACTATGTCCTGTATGTTCTCTATGTGGGGAATCCGCCCGTCATAGAGCTCGTTTATCCTCCTGACGACCCTTCTGACAACTCTGTTTAGGAGCTTCTCGTCCCTTACCCCTACTTCAAGCATTGCCCTTTGGATAGCCCATCTTATACGCTCTTTATCGAATGGTACAATCCTACCATCCCTTTTCATCACTTGTTCAACCGCCATAGTGACACCCCGGCATATGTTTACATATCTTCCCGTCTATTGGAAGAATCTACAGGCTGAGAGCGTTGCTCGTGGTGGTAAATATACCTTACCCCCTTGACCACTGCCATCCTGACAAATTTATGACCGGCACTTTGCCCAAGGAGTAAGAGGTAGAAAAGTCATTATGTCGGACAATTTATCCACTCACAGGGCCTCGTAGACCAGCTTCATCCTGTAGGCGTGCTTGAGCTCCTCACCTGCCATCATCCTGAATATCTGGGAGAGGGAACCCCCGAGGATATTGGAGAGCTTGGTGTACATCTCGTAGGCGTGCCTCTCCCTCAGAACGGCCTCAATCACAAGCTCTTCCAAGCTTTCGGGCTTGGCCCTCTCGTCGGAAAGCATGGGCTGTAGGGAGAGCTCATCAACGTAGTCAAGGATTGCCTCCTCGAGGACGGGGCCCTCCAGGAGCTTTTTCAGAGTCTTCCTGTGCCTCAGCTCCTCCTCGGCTATGAGGGCGAAGACATCCCTCAGCTCGGGCCTCTCAAAGACTGCAAATGTCTCCCCGAGCTTGTAGAGGTTGTAGAGTTCATTCTCCTGAGTTATCATGAGCTCTATTATTTCTCTAGCTTTCATCCCCCTCCACCAAGAATCGCTTTAAGGTAGTCCAGCAGTTCGGCAACGCTCGGGAGAACGAGGTCGGGCCTGATGCCAGTCCTCTCAACGTCCTCCAGACTGCTGACACCGGTTAGAACCATTATTGCCTTCATCCCGAAACGCCTGGCGAATAGGATGTCCGTGTCAAGCCTGTCCCCGATCATCCAGATTTCGTCAACGTCGCCGAGCTTTTCCTTAACGACTTCGTAGACCGGCTCGTTGGGCTTTCCGATTATTAAGGGTTCCCTATCCGTCGAGGCCCGCAGGGAGGCTATTATTGCCCCGGCCCCGGGGTAAAGCCCCTCCTCTGCGGGATAAGTAGTATCAGGGTTCGTACCTATAAAGCGCGCCCCGTTCCTTATCGCCAGTGTTCCGTACTTGAGCTTCTCGTAGGTCAAAGCAGGGTCAAGACCGACTACGACGTATTTAACCTTCTTCCATTCTCCGGTTCTGGCCTTTTCAATACTTACAACTCCCCAGCCAAGAGCTTCCATTTCTTCCTCCAAGCCTTCACCGCCTATCACAAAAACCTTTCCGGGCTCGAAGTGCTTTTCCATGTAAATCCTCGTGGCGAGGCCGGAAGTAATTATCAGCCCCTCTGGAACGTCTATGCCCATTGAGAGGAGCTTTTCCCGATAACTCCTCGGGGTTTTCGTGGAGTTGTTCGTTAGAAAAACAAAGGGAACACCCCGGGATTTCAGGAAGTTTATAACTTCCCTTGAGCCTGTTATGGGTGTGTTGCCCCTATAAATTACCCCGTCCATATCGAAGATTATGCCAATCTGTTTCATGTGGGATAAAAAGGGGGAGGGGCTTAAAAACTCACTGCTCTGCCCTCAGCTCCATGTCCACCCTAACGCTGTCACTCTGGCATTCGTTACCCGCGCCCGGTGAGAACTCAACTGTCACGGCGAGCCTGATGTTTTCCCCTTTATCCAATCGCTCCCTGAGGAGTTCGAGCTCCTTCCCGCTTATTTCTCTGAAGGTCTTCCCGGAAACCCCGTTGATGGCATAGGAGGAATTTCCCCTGTAGACCTCAACGGACTTCACGATGAGGCATTTACTGAGTTCACCGACATCTGTGGTGTTGTCAACTTCCTTCTCGGCGGGGCTCATTTCTCCATCTTCCCTGTCGGTGACGTGGAACACGAGGGTTAGCTTTGAGACCGCGATATCACCCCTGTTCTTTACGTAGAACTCAAAGGTTCTCTCGTCCCCGGGTTTCATCCCCGAGAACTGGAAGATTTTAAGGTCGTTGTAGTATCTGGTTCCTTCCTTACTGATGGCTATGTCGAACTTGCCGGAGCTTATCTCGTTCCCATTGGACTTGGCAACGTCTGTGAAGAAGGAGCTGGCACCCCCGATCAGGAGGAGGGCCAGTAAGCTACCAATTGCTACGACACTCCAGCGTTTCATTTTGACCACCTCATTAAGTATGACCAAAATTCAACCTTAAAAAGTTTTTTATTATTACCAAAAAGTATACTATACAAGCAAAATCCTAAAAACTTAGAGAAATATCTGCCATCAGAAAGGGGAGGACGACCATGTCAGTCGATGTCTCAGTAATATTGCCCACTATGAACGAGGAAGAGGCAATATCCATTGTACTTCCAAAACTAAAGGAGACACTGGAGAACATGGGTTTGTCCCATGAAATAATTGTAGTTGACAAGAGCGTTGATAATACACCGGAGATAGCCCGTTCTCTGGGAGCCATTGTAATCCACCAGAAAGATAAGGGGTACGGGGATGCGTACATTACTGGGTTCAACCATGCACAGGGTAAGTACATTGTCATGGGAGATTCAGATGGAAGTTATGACTTTTCTGAGCTTCCAAAACTTCTCGAACCTCTCATTGAGGGTGAGGCTGATTTAGTTATTTGTACCCGGCTAAAGGGTAAAATCGAGAAAGGGGCAATGCCGTGGCTCCACAGATATGTGGGAAATCCTCTCTTAACGAAGGTCTTAAACTTTTTCTTCAAAACACAAATTTCCGATGCTCATTGCGGTTTTAGGGCAATACGTCGGGATGCTCTAGAGAAACTTCCTCTGAAATGTCGTGGGATGGAGTTTGCCAGCGAGATGATTATTGAGGCTGCAAAGACCGGGCTCAGGATTAAGGAAATTCCGATAACTTATCACCCACGCATCGGAAAATCAAAGCTCAGCTCGTTTAAAGACGGCTGGCGACACCTTCGTTTGATGTTGCTTTACTCCCCCGCTTACCTCTTCCTTCTACCCGGGCTTTTCTTTGTTCTTGGAGGAGCTGGCCTCATGGCCTATGCCTACAACACCAATCCGCTGAGAGTTCATTCTCTTATTCTCGCAAGTCTTCTGATAATCGTTGGGTTCCAGATTATAAATTTTGGAATATTCAGTAGGGTCTACGCAGTAAAGGAAGGTTTGGAAAAGCCAGACCGGATAACCAAGTTTTTTATGAGGTATTCTATACTGGAGGAGGGCCTGTTACTCTCCGCAATCCTTTTAGGAGTCGGTTTTGTGATTGGTCTCAATATCTTCCTTAAATGGCGAGCAAGTGGTTATGGTGAGCTCTTTGAAATAAAGCAGGCAATCCTCGTCATGACACTTGTGGCATTGGGTATCCAGCTGGCGTTTTTCTCCTTTTTTGTCAGTATCCTGATGCTGAAGGAGGGATCCTGAGTGAAAATTCTCATAGTGTCCCCTTACTTCTATCCTGAGGGGGGAGGTCTTGAAAGGTACGCATACGAAATGGCCTTAGAGCTGAAAAAAGAGAACGAGGTTACAGTCGTATGTTCCACTAAAAACGAGCCCCGGAATGAAGTGCTAGATGGAATAAGAGTTATTAGGCGTCACCCTCTTTTTATTGTGTCAAATACTCCTATCAAGCTATCTCTACCTTTTGAACTTGTGTCCATGGTTAAAAGGGAGAAATTCGACATTATAATTGCGCACACACCAGTACCATTCTATGCAGATGTCGCATCTTTAGTGGCAAAGCTCGCTGGGATTCCTCTTGTTATATACTACCATGTTGGAAAACTGGAGAAAGGCCTGTGGCTTGACAAAATAGCCCGGCTGTATTCTCAAACCCTTGAGAAGGTCACCCTCTCCGGGGCAAAATTATTCGCAGTTTCCCATTATGTGGCCCGCCTTCTTTTTGAAAAAGGATTTAACGCAAAAGTTCGGTATCCACGGATTTCTGGAGTCTTTCTAAGTGAGCGCCCTAGGTATAGCGGGGAGTATATCCTCTTCGTTGGTCAGCTAACAAGGGCTCATCGTTGGAAGAATCTGTCTCTTGTGCTTGATGCATTTGCCCAATTCCTAAAAATCCTGCCTGGGGAGAGACTTGTGGTGGTTGGTGGTGGTGAACTTCTGGATTACTACCAACAGCTTACCAAAAAGAGGGGCATTGAATATTCCGTGACGTTTAGTGGGTTCGTAAGTGATAGGAAACTCGTTGAGTACTACAAAAACGCCAAAGTCTTGGTACTCCCCTCCTCCGGGAACGAAGCCTTTGGGAAGGTTGTCCTTGAAGCAATGACGCTGGGAACGCCGGTCATTGTAAGCAATCTCGGTGAGTTCCCATTTGTGGTGGAGCACGGTAAAGAGGGCTTAGTTATCAAACCTGAGGTCGAGGAGCTCGTCAGTTCCCTTGTAATGCTCCTAGAAAATGAGAAACTTAGGAGAAAGATGGCTGTCCTCGCGAGAAGACGGATGGAGGCGCTTATGGGCGCCTCCAGAGTGTGAAGTTCGCTGGAGACACATACCTTTTTATGGCGTCTTTCTCTCGGGCATGAATCACAACATAAGGACCGGAAGTCCAAATCTGGATTGCTCCGGATTCAACGGCTTTTCTGTCAACTTTAACCCAGCTCTTAAACGTAATCAGCCAGTCAGGACTCTTATTTAGAACAAGCCCTATCCGTCTGTCTGCCCAAGTCCAGTTTTTGAAACCCAACATACCTGGATGCGGGGTTCCTCCGAATGAGTCATTCTGATGGCCGTATTCTTCAAGAATACCGAAGACTCTCTGGTCATACCAGTATCCGTAATCCTGTATTCCCTTGGCTCCGATATCGCTGAACTGCAAAACCGCTAGGTTTAGAACTATTATTTGAGTCACCAAGAAGAGAGCAACCCCACGTTCTAGGTTTATCTTCCTGATGATTATTACTTTATTGGATATCTTTTTGTACAACTCTACGAGCCCGTACCCAGAATAAATGCTCATCAGGGCAAGTGGCCCGAAGGTGTACCTCTCAAAGGGGCCATTAAGGAGGAAGCCAAAAACGACGTTCAATGTCAGCACTGAAGGGAGAGCCACCAGCAGAGGCTCTTCTCTGT
>NZ_JALUFF010000009.1 GCF_027052235.1 Thermococcus sp. | reverse complement strand
GCCTGCGGCCTCAACCACCAACGCCTCATCAAGCTCCCCTCCGAGAATTCTCGAGGTTATCTCAAAGTGGTGCTCGTCCCTCTCGTATTCCTTCGCCATCTCCGCTAGGGGTTTAAGGAATGAAAAGAGCTCGACGGCCATTGGATTGAAGTAACGGAAGGCGAACTCAAGGTCGTGGTAGAGGCCGCGATAGTACTCTGAAAGGAACTCAAGCTCCTTCTCACTAAGTGCACTCAGGCCAAGCAGCTCCGGGGGGATGCCCAGGGAGTAGAGTGAGGCGGTGAACTTTATCGCCCTTGGGAGGGCCGACCCGTTTACTTCCCTCGAGTATCCGAAGAGGCCAATATGGAGCTTCCTCCGCCTCCTAGAAGGAACCTGCTTGGCAACCTCCCTTATCGTCGGGGCCAGGGCCTTCAGTTCAGCGGAGTAACGCTCGGTGTACGGTTCCAATATCTCAAAAACTTCCTCGGGAATCTCCTCAGCCTGCCCCCTTTTCTTCGATTTAACGCGCTCTATTGCCCTAATGACATCCTTTGCTGGCCTGTCGTACTTGAATGAGCTCTGCACCGTGTATGTCTGGGCGCTTGGGTATTCCTCAAGAACGGCATCAACGTTCTCCGGCGTGAAATGTCCCCTGAATGGAGCGCCGCCAACACCTATTATCGGAAAGATGGGAATGTTGGTTCTCTCTTCAACGAGTTGAAGGTCGTAAAGGGCTTTTTTGTCGTAGAGGACTGCACTTATGAGGCCGTAGTTCATGGCAGGGTCACTTCTAGCCAAGAAAACACGCTGGTACTCGAGTTCCTTATCGCTAAGGTATTCCTCAACTATCTCCGCAGCAGATGATATTGCTTCTCTAGTCTCGAAAAGGGGGATAACGTTTATTTCCTCGGGGAAGAATCTCCCTATCCACTCGTAGAGCTTTATGTCGTATACGCGCTTGTACTGTTTCCAGACCACATAACGTCTGTATAAGTGGTAGACACGGTTTAGCTCCGCCGAGGATGTTGTCATGGGCAAGATTACTTCAAATATTGGCGCCACTTCTTCCCCGTAGAAAAGCCTCGCGTAATCGGCACTCCTCGGTATTACCTGAAGGGTCTCAAGAAGGAGTTTTGCCTCCGCTTTTTCGATGCTCGGGTTGGGAACGCGCGGAGTGAGTCGGAAAGTTTTACCGAGGCGATGCTTCTTGAAGAAACCTGGATAGCGCTCAAAGAGCTTTTTGACCACGAATTCATCAACTTCTTTGCCCTCAAAGTCCCACATCTGTTCATCCGCGCCCAGAACGCTGAAAGCGTAGAAAGCCTCAACGACTTCATCTTCTCCCCCCATAACAGGGTCGTGGGCGAAAAAGGGGATGAAAACGTTATCCGGATGCTGCGTGCTCATGACCCTCGGTATCATTCCAATCCCCTTGACCATCCCCCGGCATTAATTTAAGCGTTTTCCCAAGTGAGTTGGACTAGATTCAACTTCGTGGCAAATCTTTTTAAAGGAAATTGTCTTTCCATCCCCCATGCTTGGAGTCCTTCTTGCGTTTCCGGAGAGAGGGGAAAACTACACTCTTCCGATTAACGGAGAACCCGTAATCAGGTTTGTGGAACGGCGGCTTTCGATGAGCAAGAGAATCAATGA
>NZ_JALUFF010000008.1 GCF_027052235.1 Thermococcus sp. | reverse complement strand
TAAAGGCCCTCTTCGCGAGTATTGCCGAGAAGGCCACTGGTCTCCAGCAGTCAAAGGCGACCACCTGAAGGTCTCCCCCGAGGTAATCTGTAATCCCTTCCGGGTTATCAACCTGAACTCTTGTTACGTAAATATCCCCAATTTTCAGCATTTTGTCTCACCGTTTCCACTTCGACCTCCGTCTTAAAAGCATTTTTCAAAAAATTTTTGAAAAAGATATTATTATAATATTAAAACACAGGCACAAAGTATTTAACTGGGTAAAACACTAACTACATCAGCGGCTTGATGGACTAGGTGGTGCAGGAATGAGCAGAATGCGAATCGTTAGTGTCCAGCTCCCGCAGGGGCTCATAAACGCTATGGACCAGCTCGTTAAAATGGGTGTTTACCCCAACAGAAGCGAGATAATCAGGGAGGCAATACGGGAGCTCCTGAAGAGGGAGCTCTACCGTCTTGAGTCCAAGGAGCGTTCCGCTCCCGATTACGTGATAAAATAAACCGGATTAAATAAGCCGCACCTTTACAGGGGGTAGGGATAATGGTGT
The DNA here is from genome assembly GCF_027052235.1 of Thermococcus sp. Classification (NCBI taxonomy): domain Archaea; kingdom Methanobacteriati; phylum Methanobacteriota; class Thermococci; order Thermococcales; family Thermococcaceae; genus Thermococcus; species Thermococcus sp. Next base: position 20,201 of record NZ_JALUFF010000008.1, on the reverse strand, counting down.
TCAAACTGCTTGAACAGGCCGGTATCAACCTCGACATTGACGAGCCAAGGGAAGGGTTCAAGAAGGGCTTTGACGAGGAGGAGGACTTAATACGCATCGTTATCGTTGGCGTTGGCGGCTCCGGTAATAACACTATAACGAGGCTCTACGAGCTTGGCGTCCAGGGGGCGGAACTCATAGCCATGAACACCGACGCTCAGGCCCTTAAATACGCCAAGGCCCACAAAAAGCTCCTCATTGGAAAGGAGATAACGCAGGGAAAGGGTTCTGGGGGTGACCCTGAGATAGGCTATCGCGCCGCGGAGGCAAGCGCCCACGAGATAGCCGAGACCATAGGGGACGCTGACCTTGTCTTCATTACCGCCGGTATGGGCAACGGAACAGGTACAGGTGCAGCGCCCGTTGTTGCCAGGGTTGTCAAGGAGAGGGCGAGACACAACGGTCGCTTCAGGGAGCCTCTAGTTGTAAGCGTTGTCACGTTCCCCTTCAAGAACGAGGGCAAGCTGAGGGAGGAGAAGGCTAGGGCGGGAATAAAGGCCCTGATGTACTACTCTGACACCGTTATAATAATCGAGAACGACAAGCTCCTCCAGCTCGTTCCAAAGCTCCCGATAAACGCTGCCTTCCGCTTTGCCGACGAGATCATTGCTAGGATGGTCAAGGGGATAACCGAGACCATAAAGCTTCCCTCGATGGTCAACATAGACTTTGCCGACGTCTACAGCGTCATGCACAACGGCGGAGCGGCACTCATCGGAATCGGTGAGAGCGACTCCAGCAACAGGGCCGTCGATGCTGTCAGGAACGCCCTCGAAAACAAGATGCTTGAGGTCGAGTACGGCAGCGGTGAGAAAGCTCTCGTTCACTTCACTGTTGGACCTGACGTCAGCCTGAAGGAGATAAACGACGCGATGAACCTCGTTTACGAGAAGCTGGGAGAGAAGAGCGAGATAAAGTGGGGCGCAAGGGTCGATGAGGACATGGGCAAAGTCGTCCGCGCCATGGTGATAATGACCGGCGTCAAGAGTCCCCACATCCTCGGAGGAGAAACGGCACTCCAGCTGGCCCCCAAGAAGGCCTTCCTGCCACCGGAACCCAAGAGGTCATTCGGCAACTTCGATGATCCCGTCTACAAGACCATCTCCAGAAAGTTCGAGAGAAAGTCCGAGAGCCGTTATCCGAGTCATATCTTTGACGACTTCATAGACCTCTCCTGATCCCAAATTTTTTGCGGTGAAAGGGATGGCAGTGGTAATAAGCGTTGCGAATCAGAAGGGTGGCGTGGGCAAGACGACCCTAGCCATGAACCTCGGCTACGCCCTCGCGGAGATGGGGAGGAGGGTTCTTCTGGTAGATATCGACCCCCAGTTCAACCTCACCTTCGGCCTCATAGGGATGAAGGTTCTCGACTACGCCGACAGGAACGTTGGGACGCTGATGACGAGGGAGAGCGAGATAGAGGAGAGCAGGATCAGGGTTAGGGAGAACCTCGACCTGGTTCCGAGCCACCTCAACCTTTCGGCAAGGGAAATCGAGATAATAAACGCCTACAACCGCGAAAGACGCCTGGAAAAAGCACTGCTCCCGGTTCTCCCCGAGTACGACTACGTCATCATCGACAACCCGCCGAGCATGGGCATATTCCTCGTCAACTCGCTGACCGCTTCGGATTACGTGCTCATTCCGCTGGAACTCAGCTACTTCGGCGTCATTGGAATGCAGCTCATGTTCAACCTCATGAGGATGATACGCGAGGAGACCAACGAGAACCTCAAGCTTCTCGGGCTCGTTCCAAACAAGTTCACGAGGCAGACGAAGGTTCCCAGGCTCCGCCTGAAGGAGCTGAAGGCGACCTATCCGGATGCACCGATACTCACGACCATACCGAGGGCCATAGCCATCGAAAAAGCCCAGAGCGAGGGGAAGAGCATATTCGAGTTCGATGGGAAGAGTCGCGCCGCCAAGGCCTTTCAAAAGCTGGCTAAAGAGGTGGTCGAGATTGTCGAAGGATAAACTCCCCCGGCTTTTTGACGGCTCGATAGACGAGCTGACGAAGCCCAAGCCCAAAGCCGAGAGGAAGTCCCTCAAGAAGGAGAAGATGCAGAAAACTCTATACATAAGCAGGGACATGAACAGGAAGCTCATAGAGCTCTACGCCGAGGAGGGGAGGAGGCAGAGCGCCATAGTCGAGGACGCGGTTAACCTCTACTACTACCTCCGCATGGCCCTCGGCGAGAAGAAGTTCGGGGAGCTCCTCAGCGCCGTCAAGAGGGAAGACCCGGAGTTCCTGCGCGAATACCTCTCAAAGTTCAGGCTTTGACTCAAATCAAGCGCTCCAATAAGGGGTTTAATCACTCGCAGTAGGTCTCCACTATTTTCTCTATTATCTTGCTCGTCTTCGCGCGGTCGCTCTTGTAGAGGTAGGGGATGCGTATGACGTGTGCCTCTATCCCGTTTGCCTTCAGCTCCTCCTTCAGCTTCTCGCAGTTGAAGCTCTGGTCTGGGCCGACGGCTATGACGTCGGGGTTTATCCTCTTCACGAGGTTGAAGTCTATCGTTCCGGGCGAGCCGATGTAAACCTCGTCCACGTACCTTATGGCCCTCAGCAGTTCGGCCCTGTCCTCGGCCGGGTTTATGGGGTCCCTGTGCTTCTGCTTTCTAACGGTCTCATCGTGGGCAACTATCACGACCAGCTCGTCGCCGAGTTCTTTCGCCTGCTTTAAGAAGTGGATGTGGCCGACGTGGAGTATGTCAAAGACCCCACCGACGAGGACTCTAATCTTCTTCTCCATCTCAACCCACCGTGACCTGCCAGATTTTGTCCTTCGCGTGGTGGATGTTCTTAACGGCCTTCCCCTTGGGTTTCTCCTTCATGGCCTTTCCGCTCATGAGGGCGATTCCTATCGCAAGTGGTCTTCCGTAGTTCTCCTCAACCACGAAGACGAAGTCACCCTCCTTAATATTTTCGTCGGCATCTACTATGCCAGCGGCCATCACATCCGCCCCGTTGAGGATGTAGGGAACGGCACCCTCGTCAACGACCACGCGCCTCGGCCACTTTCTTAAATCCTCTTCGTTGGACAGCTCGTAGAGCGCTATGACGAGCGGGAAGACCAGTTCCTTCCTCCTTATGAAGAAGGGCCTCCCGTTCACGAGTATTATCTCGGTCGTTTTGTCGAACTCTGCTATTTCCACCCTGTCCTTTTTGCTCAGCATCTTTCCCGCTATCTCCTCCCCGAATATCTCGCTCATCTCCCGGATTATCTCCTTTATCTCCTTCTTGCTGAGAGGGTGCTTGACCTTCAGCTCCACGCTCTCACCTCCTCAAAAATCTCCCTTGCGCTCTCCCTCGGGTTCTCACTTTCGTAAATCGCGCGCCCGACGATGATGTAGTCCGCGCCGGCCCTTATGGCATCGCCTGCTTTTCCACCCTGAGCCCCGACTCCGGGGGTTATAACTTTGATGTTGTCCTTGAGCTTCGATCGGATATACCTGATACGCTCGGGCCTCGTTGCAGGCGCTATAACCCCGAAGGGCTCAAGCTCGTTGGCCATCTCGATGAGTCCATCCGTTACAGGCTGGATAAACTCCTTAGCTCCGGGATGGCTCATCTCCACGACGATTATCGTCTCCCCAAGCTCCATGACGGCCTTAACGCTGTCCCTGCCGGTGAAGCCGTGGGCTATTATGTAGTCAGCCCCCGCATCAAAGACCCTTCTGGCTACGAGGCGGTTTGTGTTGGGTATGTCAGCGAGCTTTAGGTCGGCTATAATAGGCAGTCCCGTTACCTGCTTCAGCTCGGTGATTATTTTAAGGCCGGAGCCGATTATCAAAGGCCAGTTCACCTTCACAGCCCAGAGGTAGTCAGCGGTGCACTCGGCTATCTCAAGTGCCCTATCCCTATCGTAGACGTCCAAAGCAAGAATGAGCCCCCTCACGCTTTCACCTCACGAGCGATTTTATCTCCTCCGGGAGTTCCTCTCCCTTCAGGAACAGGGCGACGTGGTAGGTGCTCTTCAGGGCCTTCGCCGGGGTATCCGCCCACGTAACCACCACAAGGTCTCCCTCTTCGAGGGGCAGTTTCTCAAGTTCCCCCGCTAGCTCGGGCATCGTCTCGCTTAAGGGCCTCCCGTCCTCGGGGAAGACGGCCTTCCCCTCCCTGACCACGAGAAGGAGCGCGCCCCTCGCGTGGAACCTTATCGCCTCATCGCGGAGCTCTATGCTCTTGAACTCCCCGGGGTTTCTAACGAGCAGTGCATATGCTGGCTTTCCCTCGACATTTCCAACTTCAACTGCCTCCGAGAAGTGTTCGGAGATTTTCTCAACGGTTTCCTTTCCCTTACCGCTTAGGGCATGCCCCCTCTGGCTGGACTCTATAAGGCCGAGGGCGGAGAGCTTTCTCAGAAGGGTTCTAACGCTCCCCTCCCCGAGCTCAAGTATCTCGGAGATGGTCTTCCTGCCAACGGGGTTCTGGAGAAGGAAAATAACGGCCACCGCGTCCTCAAGCGTGAACTCAGGATAGGCCCCCCTCTTCCAGCTCATTCTCACCCACCAAGAAGAATAGGAAAAGGTAATTAAAAGCTTGCCGTCAGAGCCACCTTGGCTTGAGCCCGGCCCATATGCGCATCTTCTCGTGGGCTATTATGCGCGGTATGTTTTTGGCCTCCTTGGGTCCGGGGTTCTTCATGTAGAAGGCGTTGACCTCGTAAACCGTTCCGAACTCCTTCCTGTCAACGGCGATCTTTCCTAACCTGACGAGGTCAACTAGGAGACCCGCTAAAGCCGGGCTGTCGTTTATCCTTCCGGTGATGACGAGCTCGTCGTGGGCACCGTTGAAGGAAACGTACTCGATGTGCATCGCTATGAACTTCTTGTCTCCCAGAGGCTCAAGGAAGCCCGTCGGCTTTATGTAGTGCGGGGCGTTGTAGCCGAGGAGGTCTTCAACTACGCTCGACTTCGTGAACTCCTTGCTCTTGTTTCTCTCTTTGTCCGTCAAAGCGAGGAAGTCCTGGTTTCCGCCGATGTTGAACTGGGCTATGTCGAGGACGTAACGGTTCCTCTGGGCGAGGTGGCTGAGTATGTCAGCTGTCAGCGGCGTTGCACCGGTTGCTCCATCGTCGCCGAAGATAACGAGGTTGCTCTCCTTCGCGAGCTCGACAAAGGCCGGGTCATTGGCTATAAGGGTCGGAATGGCGTTTACGAAGGCCGCTCCTCCAACCTCCTTAGCATACTTTGCCGCCGCATAAACGTAAACCTGCGTCGCGGTAACCCTCTCTTTCCTGTTCTCCTCAATTGCCTTCTCAAGCTCCTCCCTGTTCTCGAAGGGAACAAATGCCTCGGTGGTGCAGACGTTGACGAAGACATCTGGTTTGAGCTCCTTCCATTCGTTGACGAGCTTTTCAACTGCCTCGCTGAGAGTCATCTCGTCGTCAAGGCCAGTCGCTTCGAGCGGGAGGTTCCTCAGACTTCCAAGGTGGACGCCCTTCCTTATGATTATCCCCCTGAGGCTCTCCGGGGCCTCTGGGTCGTAGTTCTTGACAACTTCATAGAGGTCCTTTCCAACCTTCGCTTTGTCAACGTCGTAAGAACCCACTACCTCGATGTCCTTTATCTTTATCGGGAGCTCGTCCGCGAGGGGAACGCCGTAGGGCTCCATCTTCCCTGCCTTTATCTTCTCCAGCCCGCTCGCGAATATGCTTGCGACATAGCCCTGTCCGAGTATAACCACCCTAACCATCTTCTCCACCTCCTTTGTTGCTGTAAGATATTTCACAGCAGTTAAATAGTTTTCGATCGCAAAACTTTCTTGGAAATGAAATACGTTGTAAGGGCAACGCGAAGGTTCGTTATAAGTGCGAGCAACAGGAACAGGGCCCTTATAGAGGTCTGAACCGGATACAGGAGGAAGAGCATAGTCATGAAGACCCGCTCGTCCCTCTTTCCCGGCAGTTTCCTGAGGGAAGGCACCTCGGTGTAGGCATCCCTGCAGAAGGCCCCCCTGAAGCGCTCTGTTGAATAGCTGACCATCACCGAGCCGAGGAGAGCTAAAAGGGCAACGGCGTACCAGAGCGGTTCCTTTAGTGTGGAATACGCTAGAAGGGCCAGAAAGCTCCCGTCAACGTAGCGGTCGAGGACCGAGTCAATGTAACCGCCGAGTTTGCTCGTCCTCAGCTGGCCCCTCGCCAGCTCGCCGTCAACGCCGTCGAGGATTGAGCTTACCTGATAGAGTATTCCAGCTAGGAGAGGGCTAGCGAGGGTTAAGATTGCCGAGAGGAGGCCGAGGAGGAATGTGAAAGCTGTCATCGCGTTTGGACTTACCCACTCAACGATAAGGGAGCTTATCTCGGTCGAGATTTTTCTGTTCAGGTGCCTGCTGATGAAACCATCACCGGTTCCCTTCACAGCGGTCTTGACGAGCATCTTCCTTGCCTTCTTGACGTCTTCCGGCGTGTCAACGTCCGTCCAGCCGAGCCCATCAACGAAAGTTACTGGAAGCTTTGCCCTTTCAACGACCTCGCTGAGGGAATAATCTCCTTTCTTTTCGCGCTCTAGCTCTTTGGTTACCTTAAAGATATTCTCATCAAGGACGAAGAAACCAGTGTCCACTGCGTCCCATTCTTTAAGCCCCTTCCCGATGTCCTCAACGTGGCTATCTCTTACCCTTACCTTCGTGGCTTCATTGATGTCAATCCATCCCGGCTTTCTGTCCGCGATGAGGCCGTTTCCCTTTACCGCCCTCTCAACGAAGGCATCGCTGTAAACGTGGTCGCTCATAACCAGAATGAACCTTCCTGAAACTTTTTCTCCAGCGAGATGGAGGGAGTGCCCGTTCCCCTTCTCGGGCTCTGGGTTAATTACGAGCTCCGCATCGAAGCCGTGTTTTTCCAGAAATTCGCGGTATAGCGGAGCGTAGCGCTCGTTGGTTACTATCACGAAGTTCCTTACACCGTTCCGCTGGAGAAGCGTTATCGTCCTGTAAAGAACCTCCCTCCCGGCTATTCTGATGAGTCCCTTGGGCTTTCCGCCGAGCCTCGTCCCGAGGCCAGCTGCCAGTATTACTGCCGTTTTGGGAACCATTGGCATCACCTTTTTAAGGCCCTTTGTGGCTTTGGAACCTCGGGGAGAAGTCCAAGATTAAATTAACTTTAGGTAATTTAAAGTTTTCGGTGGTGGAGATGCGAGTTGCTGTCCTGTACTCCGGCGGGAAGGACTCGAACTACGCCCTCTACTGGGCGCTGAAGCAGGGGTTTGAGGTCAAGTATCTGGTAAGCATGGTGAGCGAGAGCGAGGAGAGCTATATGTACCACGTCCCCAACATACACCTCACCGAGTTGCAGGCGAAGGCAATAGGAATCCCCCTCGTCAAGGGCTTTACGAGCGGTGAGAAGGAGAAAGAGGTTGAAGACATGAAGGCGGTCCTTGAGGGGCTGAATGTAGATGCCATCGTCGCTGGAGCTTTGGCGAGTGAATACCAGAAGAAGAGGGTTGATAGAGTGGCTAAAGAGCTGGGATTGAGGAGCTTCGCCCCGGCCTGGCACCGCGACCCGGTTGATTACATGAGGGAGATAGTGGGCATCTTCGACGTTGTGATAGTTGGCACCGCCGCCTACGGCCTTGACCAGAGCTGGCTCGGCAGGAGGATAGACGAGGAAGCCCTTGATGAACTGATAAAGCTCCACGAGAAGTACAGAATCCACGTCGCCGGCGAGGGTGGGGAATTCGAGACCTTCGTGAGGGATGCGCCGTTTTTCAAAGCCAGGATAGTCTTTGACGAAGTGGAGAAGAAGTGGGACGAGTGCAGTTACTCGGGCGTTCTGGAGGTTAAGAGGGCCCATCTTGAACCGAAACTCAGCAGGTAACGTGGAATATCCCCAGAACCCTTTTCTTTCCCACCAGTTCGTTGAACTTCTCCACGGCCTCTTTCGTTGGAAGCTCTATGACGTCTTTCTCCCTCACGAGCTCCCTGCTCTCGGGCAGTAGGGAGAGGTAGCCGTAGAAACCAGTGCCGACGATAAGAACGTCGAAGTCCTCCTTCAGGTATTCCCTCAGCTCCTTCGGGTCGATCCTGTGGCTGGTTCCGTGCTTTCTCTTGCTTATCCACTTCTTCCTCTCCTCGACTTTCCCGCTCGGATAAACCACCACGTCGTGCTCGTAGGTCTCACCGTTGATTGCTATCCTCCCAAAGCCCGGGTATTCGAGCTTCATCTTCCCACCCCGAGGGCGTCCCTCAGTATCTCGGAGTGGTCGAAGGCCAGCTCCATCCTCAACGCCTCCTCCACCGGAACAACGTGGACTTCTTTTGCGTCATCCCCTGCTTTCAGCTGGCCCATCCCAATGCAGAGGAAAGCCACCGTAACTGTGTGTCCCCTCGGATCCCTGTCGGGCCTCGAATAGACGCCAACGAGCTTTACCGGGATAACGTCGAGGCCTGTTTCTTCCTTCATCTCCCTCCTAAGTGCCTCCTCAACGCTCTCGCCGTACTCAACGAAACCCCCCGGGAGGGCGTATCTCCCCTTGAAGGGCTCGTTTCTGCGCTTTATGAGGACGACGCCGTTGTTGTGGATTATCACTCCGTCAACAGTAAGACCTATGCACCTGTGGAGTTCCGCCTTGAGGCCCTCGCTCTCGGCCAGCTCCCTCACCTTCTCGCGGAAGGCGGATATGTCTTTACCCTTGGGAGCCTTGACGAGCAGAACGTACCGGTCCATTCACACCACCTCAGGGAAGTCCCTTCTCATCAGCCTTCAGCGTGCTGACGTTTCATCATCGGTTACTCTATCTTACCCTCAACCCTTTATATGCTCAACCTTTGCCTCAAGCGACAGCCTGCCTACATCTTCCATCGGGAAGTCGATGGAGCGCCTCTCAAGGAAGAGCGCCGTGAAGGCCAGCGCCCTCTTGAGGGACTGGACGAAGGGACACTGGAGGTAAAACCCGGAGAAGGACGCGAGGAAAACATCCCCCGCCCCGGTGGATTCCTCGACCTCAACCTTCACCGGATGGAAGCGGTAGGCCCTTCCACGGTGGTGGGCAATCCCCGGCCTTGGGCCGTCAGTGATCAGGAGGGACTCAACATCCCCGAGGGAAAGGCCATTCAACTGCTTCAGTTCCCCCTTCTCCGCGTGCAGAACGCCAACGCCCTTCAGGAAGGACGCATCGAGCTTCCTGAGAACAACCTCTCCATCCCTAAATGTTCTGAGAAAGCCCTGAGCATCAACCGCAACGAGCTTACCCCTCTTCAGCGCTTCGCCCACCAGATGTGGGGGCACTTCGCTGGCGACGGGGTTGATGAGTATCAGCTCGTACTTCTCCGCGGGGAGCGAACCTATCTCCCCGGCCCTTTCGAGGAGTCTCAGGGTTCTCTCGGAGGGGGAAGTGTAGGTCAGCTCATAGGTCGTCGTTGAGTCCGATTGGACAACCCTCAGCTTTCCTATCCTCTTCAGCTCTTCTATCCACTCCTCCGGCAGGGAAGAAAAGCTCGTCAGAATTTCGACTGTGCAGAACCTGCTGAGGGCGAGGGCAGAATAGTAGGCGCCACCACCGAGTCTCTCCTCGACCTTCGAGCCTTTCCTTATTACGTCCCGGGTGACGTGCCCGACCACGAGGCATTTCATTTTTGGTATCCCAATCTTTTGTTTTTAGATTCCTTCCATTAAAAACCTTTCCACAATAACCGAAAGGTTTTTAAGGCAAAAAAGCGAAAGGCTTATAAGTAGGCATGGTTTTGGGGTGGGGCTATGAAGCGCCTCGGTAAGGTTTCTCACTACGCTAAACAGGGCTTCCTCATCGTCAGGAGTGACTGGGTTCCCTCACTCAACGACCCCGTTGTTGACAAGGAGCTGAAACACGTTGGGGTAGTGAAGGATGTTTTTGGTCCCGTCAATCATCCCTATGTTGCCGTGAAACCCCGTGTTAAGAACCCGGAGAGGTACGTTGGCGCTCTTCTCTACGTTGACCGAAGGAAGAAGGGCGAGAGGAGTGGTAAGGCCAGAAGGTCTCCCGGCAGGAAGGCCGGGAAGAGACGCCCCGCCCCCAAGAGGAGGGGGTGAGAGCTATTCAGAAGAGGGTTTGTCCCATATGCGGGTCAACCGAGTTTATATACGACCCGCGTAGGGGCGAGATAGTTTGTGCCAGGTGTGGTTACGTTATTGAGGAGAACGTTGTGGATGAGGGGCCCGAGTGGAGGGCCTTCGACCCTGATCAGAGGGCAAGGCGCGCAAGAACAGGCGCACCGATGACCCTCATGATACACGACAAGGGTCTCTCAACCGATATAGACTGGCGCGATAAAGACATACACGGCAACCAGATAACCGGCATGTACAGAACAAAGCTCAGACGACTCCGAATGTGGCAGAGGAGGATGCGCATAAACGATGCCGCCGAGAGGAACCTCGCCTTTGCACTGAGCGAGCTCGACAGGATGGCGGCGCAGATGCGCCTGCCGAGGCGTGTTAAGGAAGTCGCCGCTTCCCTCTACAGAAAGGCTGTCATGAAGAAGCTCATCCGTGGCAGGTCTATAGAGGGAATGGTCTCCGCTGCCCTCTACGCCGCCTGCAGGATGGAGGGCATCCCGAGGACACTCGACGAGATAGCGGCAGTCTCTAAGGTCTCGAAGAAGGAAATCGGCAGGAGCTACCGTTTCCTCGCGAGGGGTCTTAACCTCAACCTCCGCCCGACCAGTCCAATAGAGTACGTTGACCGCTTCGGCGATGCCCTCGGGGTCAGTTCCAATACGAAGGAAAGGGCAAAGGAAATCCTCCGCGAGGCGATAAAGAGGGGGATAACGAGCGGTAAAGGTCCGACCGGGCTGGCTGCGGCAGCTCTCTACGTGGCTTCCCTCCTCGAAGGCGAGAAGAAGACCCAGAGGGAAGTTGCCGAGGTGGCTCACGTTACCGAGGTAACGGTGAGGAACAGGTATAAAGAGCTCGTCGAGAAGCTCGGCATAAACGTCCCGATATGAGGGATGGGCTTGCTGATAGCGGTAACGAGCGACACCCATTACGGCGACAAGACAAGCAACCTCCCGTCTCTTCTTTTGAACGAGCTTGAAAAGAGAGGGCCCGACCTCATACTCCACGCTGGGGATGTTACATCTCCGGAGCTCCTTGAGGTGCTCGAGAGAATAGCCCCAACAGTGGCCGTCAGGGGGAATGCCGATTACCTGAACCTTCCCGAGGAGGAAGTCGTTGAAGCTGGGAACTTCAGGATAGGCCTCATCCACGGCCACCAGTTTTTCTCGCTCAACGCCCAGTTTCTGACGCTCAAGGCCCTCGATATGAATGCCAACGTCCTGATCTTCGGCCACACTCACAGGTTTTACCACGACTCCTACTCTCTTCACGGCCGGAAGGTTGTTCTCCTGAACCCGGGCTCACCAACTTTTCCCAGAATGGACTCGGCGGGCTTTGCTTTCCTCGAAGTGGGCGGAGAAAGCATCCGGGTGGAGAGAATAAAGTTCTGGTAAAGCTAAAAGGCAGAAAAGAGAGCCATCAGCTCTTGATGGCAAGCTTTATGTCCTCGGCCTTGACGGTCTTCCTGCCGGCGTGCTGGGCGAGGGCGACAGCCTTCTTGGCGATCTCAAGGGCCTTCTCCTCAAGGTGCTCGGCAAGGACCTTGGCTGCCTCCTCGCTAACGCGGGCGGCGCCGGCCTTCCTTATAAGCCTGTCAACCGGGGCAATCGGGAGCTCGGCCATTCACAACACCTCCATCCTGTTGTTTTGCAGGTTTCTGCGTTTTAAACTAAGCACAAAGGCCTATATAAACTTTTCGGAAAAGAAGGCTTTAGAGCCTGATTTTGACCCGGTTTTCAGTCGATCGTCGAGAACTGGCCGGCAACCGGCCATCTTTGGGCTTTATGCAGAAACAATAACTCCCCCACCGAGATTGGAGAGAGCACTGAAAGGTTCCCGATGTCCCACCTGGGTTTTATCCTGTCCCAGAATTGGTGGACATCTCTGCATTCAAATCGGTAGAAATGGGCATGTTTTTCCAGGAGGGTTTTTATAGGGTAATGGTGAACACTTTAGGCACCAGGAGGTGTTGAAAATGGTTGAGAAGTTTGACAAGATATACGACTACTACGTCGATAAGGGCTACGAGCCCAACAGAAAGAGGGACGTGGTGGCTGTTTTCCGCGTTACACCAGCAAAGGGCTACACGATTGAGCAGGCGGCCGGTGCTGTAGCAGCGGAGAGCTCAACAGGGACGTGGACGACCCTCTACGAGTGGTACGAGAGGGAGAGATGGGCCGACATGTCGGCCAAGGCCTACGACTTCGTTGACATGGGCGACGGCAGCTGGATTGTGAGAATTGCCTATCCATTCCACATCTTCGAGGACTTCAACATGCCCGGCTTCCTCGCGAGTGTAGCGGGCAACATCTTCGGGATGAAGCGCGTTGAGTGGCTTCGCCTTGAGGATATCTACCTCCCCGAGAAGTTCCTCAGGGACTACCCCGGACCGGCCTTCGGCATCGAGGGGGTGAGGAAGAAGCTTGAAATCTACGACAGACCCCTCTACGGTGTTGTTCCGAAGCCTAAGGTGGGCTACTCCCCCGAGGAGCTCTATAAGCTCGCTCTAGACCTTTACACCGGTGGGGCAGATTACCTCAAGGACGACGAGAACCTTACCAGTCCATGGTACAACCGCTTCGAGGAGCGCGTTGAGGTCGTCACCAGGGCCATGGAGAAGGCCGAGAACGAGACCGGCGAGAAGAAAACCTGGTTCGCCAACATAACCGCCCCGATAACCGAGATGGAGCGTAGGCTTGAGATACTCGCCGACTACGGGGTTCCTCATGCCATGATAGACATCGTCGTCCTCGGATGGGGCGTTCTCGACTACATAAGGGCTCTCGCTGAAGACTATGGCATAGCTCTGCACGCCCACAGGGCGATGCACGCTGCCTTCGACAGGAACCCCTATCACGGCATCTCGATGTTCGTCATAGCGAAGCTGGCTAGGGTTGTTGGCGTTGACCAGCTCCACGTCGGCACAGCTGGTGCAGGAAAGCTTGAGGGCGGCAAGTGGGAGGTCATCCAGTACAAGAGGATAATCACCGAGAGCCACTACGTTCCCGACGAGAACGATGTCTTCCACATGGAGCAGAAGTTCTACCACATGAAGCCGGTCTTCCCGACCAGCTCGGGTGGTCTCCACCCGGGCAACATCGAGCCGGTTATAGAGGCCCTCGGAAAGGACATAGTTCTGCAGCTCGGCGGCGGAACGATGGGCCACCCGGATGGGCCGAGGGCCGGGGCAATGGCGGTCAGGCAGGCCATAGATGCCATAATGCAGGGAATACCACTCGACGAGTACGCGAAAACCCATAAAGAGCTCGCTCGCGCTCTTGAAAAGTGGGGCCACGTTACCCCCGTCTGACCTTTCTCCATCTTTTTTCGGCTTTTGTTGTCTCCCCGCCAACTTTTTATCCGGAGGTGATTTAACTCCACATTTCCACCCGGATATGGTGTTGTGGTAATGCATCCGGGAGGGTTCCTTGAGGTCATAACTGGCCCCATGTTCGCGGGAAAGACGACCGAGCTGATAAAGAGGGTCGAGCGACAGGCCTTCGCCAAGAGGAAGGTCGCGATATTCAAGCCCTCGATAGACGACAGGTATTCGAGGAGCGACGTAGTTGCCCACAACGGCCTGAAGTACAGGGCCTTCGTAGTTCCAACCAGCGAGGAGGGCGTGGAGCTGATACGCGAGGTCACCCTGAAAGAGGGCTACGAGGTCATTGGAGTGGATGAGGCTCAGTTCTTCCCGATGAGCATCGTCGAGGCCTTGAACGGACTGGCCGACGAGGGGGTTTACGTCATAGTCAGCGGTCTCAACCTCGACTTCAAGGGGGACCCCTTCCCGGTTATGAAGGAGCTCTTGGTCAGGGCTGATAACATAGTTTACCTCACAGCCGTCTGCACGGTCTGCGGAAGGCCCGCAACGAGGAGCCAGAGGCTGATAAACGGAAAGCCCGCCCCACGCGATTCCCCGGTAGTTCTGGTGGGCGGGAGCGAGAGCTACGAGGCCCGGTGCAGGCTACACCACGAAGTTCCCTGAGAGTATCCGCTCCCAGGTCTTCACATCCTTGAGCCCGTGCCCTGTGGCCACGACAACGACGCTCTCGTCCTTCTCTATTACCCCCTCCTCGCGCATCTTTCTGGCCAGCGCTAGGGATGTTGCCGAGGACGGCTCGACGAAGATTCCCTCCCTTCCAAGCATCAGGCCGGCCTCCGCTGTTTCCGCGTTGGTAACCGTTCCCAGGTGGCCCCCGCTCTCGTTTACGGCCTTTATGACGTTCTCACCATCGACGGGCTTCTTGACGGCTATGGCGCTCGCTATCGTCGGAACCTTCTTCTCTACCTTCTCCACCGGCTTCCCCGTCTTCCACGCCCTCACTACGGAGTCGTAGCCCTCAATCTGGGCCCCCGCGATTTTGGGGAGCTCCTCTATGAGGCCGACGCGGTGGAACTCCTTAACGCCCTTCCATATCGCCCTCAGGTGGGTTCCCGCACCAACGGGCACCACTATCCAGTCAGGGACGTTGTAGCGGAGCTGGTCGAGGATTTCAAAGGCCGTCGTCTTCTGCCCCTCGACGCGGTAGTGGTAGTTGCCCGTGAGGTAGTAGTCCTCCTCCACGGCCTTCCTCTCTGCCTCTGCCAGGGCCTCGTCGTATGTCTTTCCATAGACCTCGACCTTAGCACCGTAAACCCTCGCCTGGGTGAGCTTCTCCTCCGGCGTCCCCTCGGGGACGACTATCGTAACCTCCAGTCCGGCCTTTGCACCGTAGGCGCTTATCGATGCCGCCATGTTCCCGGTCGAGGCGACTATCAGCCTTTTCGCGTGGAATTCTAAGGCCTTGGTCACCTCCACGCTGGAACCCCTGTCCTTGAAGGCTCCGGTTGGGTTTTCTCCCTCGTACTTCACGTAGAGCCTTCCAAAGCCGAGCTTTTCCTCAAGGCGTTTGAGCCTGTAGAGCCTTGTGCCCCCTTCGTTGAGGGTGACTATTCTCTTGAGGTTCTTGACCGGCAGGAACATCCAGTACTTCCAGACGTGGGGGCTCTCCCTGAACCAGGGGTCGTCGTCCTCTATGAGGTTGGCTATGTCCTCGTAATGGTAGGTTACGTCGAGGGGCGCTCCACACTTGGGGCACTTGTAAATGCCCGAGGCAAGGGGGTATTCGGCACCGCATCTGGTGCAGACGAGCTTCTTCTCAAACATCCTTACCACCATTCTGTGTTCTCCAACTACTTCTATCGAAGCTAGACCGAAAAAGGTTTAAAAGCTTCTTTTCTAACTTTAAGTTAGGGAAAGGGGGTGAGAGCATGGAGTCAAATCCAGAGATGGGAAAACTCCTCGACATACTCGGCAACGAGACAAGGCGAAGGATACTCCTCCTTCTCACCCGGAGGCCTTATTTCGTCAGCGAGCTGAGCCAGGAGCTTGGCGTTGGCCAGAAAGCTGTACTGGAGCACCTGAGGATACTTGAGAGGGCGGGCCTGATAGAGGGCAGGGTAGAGAAGATACCGAGGGGAAGGCCCAGGAAGTACTACACCATAA
The DNA here is from genome assembly GCF_027052235.1 of Thermococcus sp. NCBI lineage: Archaea > Methanobacteriati > Methanobacteriota > Thermococci > Thermococcales > Thermococcaceae > Thermococcus > Thermococcus sp. The sequence goes on along the minus strand of NZ_JALUFF010000008.1, from coordinate 4,640 downwards.
AGCGTGGCTTCAGACTGGAGGTTCTTCTCACGCCTTACTCCTTCGGAACGGAGATGTACGAGCCGAAGCAACCAAGAAAGACGGAGGAATACGCCCAGGCCAGGGAGCTGATAAAGTCAACCGAACCGATCGAGACCAAGATAGACGAACTGCTCAGCTTTCTTGAGGAGATAGAGAGGCGCGTTGATGAGGCTCTCAGGATGAAGCAGGAGCTTGAAGAGGTTCGTCTGCTGGTCGAGACCTACATCGAGAACCTGCTGAGAAGGGTTGCCCAAGAGAACGAGAGGGAACTCGAAAAGCTCCTCCGCGAGTTTGGCCCGAGACTGCCGAGAAAAATCATAGAGGACTTAGAGGGCTTTTAGGAAGTCGCTGAGAGAAGGTAGAGGGGATTAAAGTATCTTGCCCTCTTCCTTCATCCTCACGAGCCTTGTTATGTAACCTGCAATCCTGTTCCTGATGGTCTTGCTAGTGACGTTGGTGAGCTCGGCGACCATCTTCTTGTTGTGCTCAAAATCCCTCGTGAACTTGTCCGGATACCTGTCAAAGAGCTCGCGGGCGGTTCTCTTAATGAAGGTCTGCTTTATGTTCCCCATTCCCATCACCTCATCATCTTGACCCTGACAGCCGTATCTCACATCAGGGGAGCCCTTTTAAAAGTTTTCCCGCCCGGGGCCGAAGTTTATAAAGGCCACCTCCCAACGACCACCATGCTGAGGGAGGTAATCCACTGCAGGGGGCACGAGAACGTCAGGGCAACCCACAAATCGACGCTGGAGTTCACGAAGGAGGACTACCTCACGCCAAGGGGGGACTGCATACTCTGCGTTTCAGCCGATAAGTCCCTGAAAGACCTGAGCGAGGACTTCAAGCGGGCCCTTAGGGAGGGGAAAAGGCTCATCGTCAGGATTAAGGTCGGCGGGTTTGTTGATGAGGTCATCGCCTACGGAGATCCACGCTTAATCCTCGACCACGAGCACTCGATGGTTGTGAGGAAGAGCACCTACATAGACGCCAGGACCCTCGCGGTGAGGGCCAACAAAGCGGCCAGGGACATAGACAGGCTCATTGTGGAGCTCCTCAGGAACCCGGAGACCGTGGCCGAGGTTGAGCTGGTAATCGATGAAAACCTTTAAAAGTTCCCGTCCTTTTAATAACTTTTGGTGGGGAAAAATGCTCGAAGGCTACTACATAGTCGAGAACACCGGAATAGTCCCGGCTGAAAGGAGGTTCAGGTTCAAGGATTTGAAGGCCTGGGGCTACGACCTGCACCTCGGAACCATTGACGGAAGGGAGGCTTACTTCGTCTCGAAGGCCGGAACGAGAGAAGAGGGCGAAACCTACAGCGAGAACGGCAGGGAGTACCACATCAGCGAAACCCAGAGGGAGATACCAAAGAACGCCAGGCTTTTGGCGAGGATAGTCATAGAGAGGGGCCAGCCCTACCTTGAGTTCTGGCTCGACACCGAAGAAGAGAACTTCCCGCTGGCGAAGGAAGACCCGAGGATAATCCTCCACCGCTTCTGGACAGAGAGGAAGTTCAACCAGCTGGAGAGGCACGTTGGGAGCGTGGGCCTAACAACGGACTTCTTCAAGGACAGGGTCTTCGTGAAGAGCATTCCGCTTCCCTACGAAGAGTATCCGCCGAAGGTGAGGAGGGTTCTCAGGGAGGTCAGGGACGTACACCGTGACATGACGGGCTTCGGCAGGTTCGTCTTCCAGTACTTCGGCGAGGAAGACAAGGCCCACCAGTACCGCCTCTGGTGGCTTTTGCCGACGATACACCTCTTCGACGTCGAGGTCTCGAACGAGGTCGATAAGGTTCTAGCGATGCTCGACTGAGGTTGCGAGTCCAACGTACCTGTCGGCCCCGCCGTAGTAGAGGTATTCCCTCCCATCTTTTTCAACCAGGGATTCCGCGAAGACCACGTTGTCAACCCAGCCCTTTCGCTCCCACTCAAATTCTGGCTCAAGTATGGGCTTTTCGCTCCTCCAGAGCAGCTTCCCCGGGTCTTCCCTATCGAAGAGCGCCACCTGAACGGTGTAGGTCAGCCCTTCATCCCTCCAGAAGGCCTCGTTGTGTATGAGGAGTATCCCCTCATCCGTGAGCACGGGAGGCGGGCCGGGCTCGACGAGATGGCCCCTAGGAGTCAGGACTGGCTTTGCCTCGTACTCCCAGTGGAGCAAGTCCTTTGAGTGGGCCAGCCAGATGTTTGAATCCCCGAAGTACATGATGTATCTGCCCTTGAAGGCCCCCGACTTCATCTTTTCCGTCAGAACCGCCCCGCTCTTCGTCCAGTTGGGCCTTCCGTTCTTCTCGAAGGGGAACTCGTCAAAGACTACCCCGTGCTTCTTCCAGTTGAGGAGGTTCTTTGAGGTCGCAACACAGAGCCTCGCGGTTTTCCCGTCGTAACCGGTGTAGGTCATGTAGTAGGTATTTCCAACCTTCACGACCCTCGGGTCCTCCACTCCAGCCCCCTCCCAGCGGTATTCGGGCTCCATAACCGGTTCTGGATGCCTGACGAAGTTAATCCCGTCTTCGCTCAGGGCAAGTCCAATTCTCCCGGTAATCTTATCCCCCTTAGCCTCGGCCCGGTAGAGCATGACGAATGCCTCCCTCCTGGAGATTACGGCCGGGTTGTAGGTGTTCTTTGAGTCAAAGCCATCTTTAGACGGCGAGAGAACAGGTTTTGAGAGCTTCCTGAAGGAGAGGGAAAGCTCAGAGGAGCCCAACCTCGATTCCCCCGTTTGCCCTTATCATGTACCCCCGTCCCCTGAAGGTCACCCTGACGAGGAAGTTCACGCCCTCAGCCGGCTGGACCGTTAATTGCTCCCCGGCCTCCATGCCCAGAGAGGCCGTGACGAAGGCGAAGACGCTCGCGGCGCTCCAGGCCTGCGGTGAGTTTGCCCTGGGAACGGGCACGAGCTCGTCCAGCCCGCCGTAGAGCTCTGGGAGTTCTTTCTCGGGCATGAGCTTGGCCGTTTCAAAAATCCTCTCGGCGAGTTCCTTCGCGAGGTCTGTCCTCCCGATCCTCGCAAGGCCCAGAGCTATCAGCGCGTTGTCGTGGGGCCACACGCTTCCGCGGTGGTAGCTGAAGGGGTTGTAGGCCTTCTCTTTAGAGCTCAGCGTCCTTATCCCGTGCCTTGAGAGCATATCGGGCTTGAAAAGCCTCTCGGCTATCTCCTCCCCGTGTTCCGCTATTCCGGTGAGTAGAAGGTGCCCCATGTTGGAGGAAACGACGCGGAGTGCTTTTCCGTCTCCATCCAGAGCCAAGGCGTAGTAGCCATCCACCCAGAAGTCGCGGTTGAACCTCTTCCTCAGCTTCTCAGCCTCTCCGAGGAGCGTCTTTGAATCAAGGTTGGTAAGCCCGAGCTCCCCGGCAAGCTTCAGCGCCCAGTAGGCGTAGCCCTGAACCTCGACGAGCGCTATCGGCGGTTTGGCCGGCTTTCCGCTCTCGTCAACTATCGCGTCCCTGGAGTCCTTCCACCCCTTGTTCCCGAGTATGCCCGGGACGTAGGTTATGTAGCCATCCTCAAGGTTCCTCAGAATCCACTCGACGGCCCTCGTGACATTGGGTCGGAGCTCGTCTATCAGCTTTTCATCCCCGCTCCAACGGAGATATTCTCCCGCCAAGGCCACGTAGAGCGGTGTAGCATCAACCGTGCCGTAGTAGGGCCCGAAGGGAACCTTTCCCGACTGGGCCAGCTCCCCGAGGCGGAACTCGTGGGGGATCTTCCCGGGCTCCTCCTCGCTCTTCGGGTCGTACTTCTCCCCCTGAATAGATGCGAACAGCCTGAGCGTCCCCCTCGCGTAGTCGGGGTAGTGGGGGAGGAGGAAGAGAGATGTTACTATCGCGTCCCTCCCGAAGGGGCAGGCGAAGTATGGAATTCCAGCGAGGGGCACCGGGCCATATACAGTTGAGAGCGTTAAGGCCCTCAGGTTTTCAAGGGCCCTCTCAAAGACCCCGTTGAGAGCTGTTGAGCCTGTAAAGACAGTGTTTTCGAGGGTTATCTGCTCTTCGCTCACTATTTCCGAGGCCTTCCCGCTTATGCCGGGAACGAATCGGATGAACAGTTCCCCCTTCCCCCCGGGCGGGATTTCGATCCCGGCTCTGAGGTTCTCCCCTTCCCTCGTGAAGTTGCTCTCGACCCTCAGCGTTCGCTCCTCCCTCTCACTCCCCCGGGAGTAGAAGCCCTCCCCCCGAAGGGCGATCCCTTCCCTGAGCCCCATGAAGCCCCTGACCTGGAAGATGTCCTCTATAACTGCTTCGTAGGTGTAGAGAACCTCAACGCTTAGCGGTTCACCCGAGGCGTTGTAGATGGAGAGCTCCTCGGAGTAGGAGCCGTCGAGGGTTCTCCTCCTTACGAGGATTCCCTCATCCCCGATTGAGAAGTACGAAACCCCTTCCCTGAAGGTCGAGGAGGCGCCGATGAACTCCGGCTCGGGCTTCACGCGGAGGATTGCCCTCCTTACGAAGCGCGTGTCGAGGTAGTAGAAGCCGTGGTACTTCCCGGTCATGTTACCCTCCTCGTCGGTCAGGGCGAAGGCCCCGTTGTTCGAGAGGGTCACGCGCATTCTACTCACCGGTGATGAGCCTGACCTCTGATTTCTCGGCAAGGTTGACCGCCTTAACCCCCCAGAG
>NZ_JALUFF010000007.1 GCF_027052235.1 Thermococcus sp. | reverse complement strand
CAGGGGTTATCTCAACCTCCCTTTCCGTAACTGTTTCTTCCTCGGCTATCTTCCTCCTCTTCAGCTCTTTAATTGGAACGAACTTCTGGATCTCGCTCAGGGAGACGGTTTCCTTCTCCGCGAGAAGCTTCAAAGCCCTATCGATGGGTCTCTCCTCAGCATTGAGACCCTTCTCGGTTATCTCCAGAACGAGCTTTCCGTCTTCCTTTCTGACGCTCGCCCAACCCTCTTTCCTCAGGAGGCCAACTATGGGTTTAAGTTCATCCTCGCTGAGAACCTCGGAGAGATCGTCCAGGGTGACCTTCCCTTTTTCTTTTAGAACCTTTAGAGCCCTCCACTCCGGAAGGCCTATCCCTGCGTACTTCCTTCCCGCGTCCGTGAGAACGGCAACTTTTTCGCTCCTCTCGTGGAGGTTAGCAAGCCCCTTGGCCTGAAGCCCGAGGACCGCTCTCATAACTGCGACCTGGTCGAGACCGGTTTCCTTTACCAGTTCCCCGAACTTCACCTTCTTGAGCCCCGCGAGCTTTATGAGCGTAAGTTTCTCCTGGTAGCTTAACTCCATGATGCCACCTCCCGTGGTGAATGTTGAAGAAATTACTTAAGAATTGCGGTGAATTTTGTGGGCCTCAGAAAGGAAGCGAGCTACCTTTTCTAGTCAATCCTCTCGAACGGGTTGTAGATTTCCAGTCCATCGATGTCTTTGAAGTCCTCAACGTTCCTCGTTACGAGTGTGAGACCATACCTGAGGGCCGTTGCAGCTATGACGGCATCAGGGAGTTTTATCTTCTTCCTTCTCCTCAGTTCGATGGCGAGGTCTGCTATCTCATCGGTTAGAGGTATTACATGGGCAAAGCTGATGAACTCCTTGGACTTTTCGAATCCCTCTGGAGTGTGTCCTTTCCAGCCCAGGAACTCTATTTTTGTTATTATCGAGACGTTAAAGCTCTCGCGCAGAATTTCCTCGATCTTCGGAAGCTCATCGGGGGGTATGGCGTCGGCAAGGTAGTAAATGAGGATGTTTGTGTCTATCAGAAATCCCTCTCCCATTCGCCCCTCAGCTCCCGCAGGCTCTTTTCGAGGCCCTTCTTGTTCCTGTATATGCCCCGGTACTTGGAGGGCTCAAAAAGCCGTCTCTTCAACCTCTCCCACAACTCTGGGGGCACTATGACCCCCTTAATCCGCCCGTGCTCGTCGTATATGTACTCAACCCCCTCCATTAACACACCCATTTTAAGTTTGGGCTTTTGATATTTAACGCCTTCGCCCCAAGGGACAGGAAGATAAAAGGAGAAAAGTTTCACTTCTTGTGCGGGAAGAAGACGACCTTTCCGGTCTTGCCCGCGCGCATCAGCTCGAAGGCTTCCTCGAACTTGTCGAAGCCCTTGTACTTGTGGGTGATTATTGGGTCGAGGTTCAGCTTGCCGCTCTGTATGAGGCTGGAAACCGTGTACCAGGTCTCCCAGAGGTGCCTCCCGGTTATGCCGTGAATCTCAAGGGCCTTGAAGATTATGAGGTTGTTGAAGTCTATCGAAACGTCCCTCGGGAAAAGGCCCAGCAGCGAAACCCTCCCTCCGGGGGTTGTTGCAGCCAGGCCCTGTTCGAGGGCTTTTGGAGCGCCGCTGAACTCGAGGAACACCTCGACTCCGGCTCCATCCGTGATATCCATG
>NZ_JALUFF010000006.1 GCF_027052235.1 Thermococcus sp. | reverse complement strand
CCGACGAGGCATCTGAGATTGGCCTTTCCCTTGCCGAGAGAACGGTTTTGAGCCATATCTCCCACAAGAACCTGCCCTTCCTTGAGCTGGTCGAGTACGTTAGGAAGAGGTGGGGGAACAGGGTTCTGGTCGCCTACGACGGGATGGTGTTCTACGTCTAAACGTTTTTATCCTCCCGGGCCAAACTAAAACGGTGGTCTCATGCGCATCCTTGAGTTGGCGAAGAGGAGAAAGACCGTGAGGCAGTTTCTCCCGAACAGGCCACCCAAGGAAGACATCCTGAAGGCGATTGAAGCTGCCAAGGAAGCTCCCTCTGGTATGAACGCCCAGCCGTGGAGGTTCGTGGTAATCGATGACGACTGGCTCAAAGGAAAGATAAGGGAGCTCTGTGAGAGGGAAGAGGAGAAGTTCTACGCAAGGAACAAAGGCGACCTCATGGCCTGGCTGAACGCCAAGGGTTTTAAGCCGGAGAAGCCCTTCCTGAGCGAAGCTCCTTACCTCATCCTCGTCTTCGGGCACACAAAGGCACCTTACTGGCTCCAGTCAACGTGGATAGCCGTCGGTTACCTTCTTCTGGCACTGGAAGAGCTCGGCCTCGGCACGGTAACATACACCCCGCCGAACCCCAAACCCGTAGAAGAGCTCCTCCACGTTCCCGGGGACTACAAGCTCCAGACTATTCTGCCCGTTGGCTACCCAGCGGACCCAAAGCCAAAATACGAGAGGAGGAAGCTTGAGGAAGTCGTTAGCTTCAACGAGTTTTAGGCCTTCCTCGACAGTATCCTCGACTTCTTGGTTGCGGCATCGACGGCTTTCATCACGGCCGTCCTTATCTTGCCCTCCTCCAGCTCGAAGATGCCGTCTATAGTAGTTCCTCCGGGCGTTATCACCCACTCCCTCACCTCGGCTGGATGCCTTTCGGTCTCCATGAGGAGCTTTGCCGTCCCGAGGAGGGTCTGGAGGGAGGCTTTTCGGGCAACTTCCCTCGGCAGACCGACCCTTAGGCCGCCGTAGACCATGGCCTCAAGGAAGACAGTAACGTAAGCCGGCCCGGAACCGCTCAGCCCCGTTATAGCGTCCATGTGCTCCTCCTCAACGCGGAGGCATTCGCCGAAGGACGAGAGGAGGCCTTCAACGGTTTTCAGGTCTTCCCCCTCCAAGTCCGTCGAGTAGGCCGTGAAGGACTCCTTGACGAGAACCGCTATGTTCGGCATCGCCCTGACGAGCTTGGCCTTTGGGGCTAACCTTCTGAGGTAGTCAAGCCCTATGCCAGCTGCGAGCGATATCAGAAACTTCCCGTCCAAAAGCCCGGAGACCTCCCCGAGGACGGCGCTAACCTTGTTGGGCTTCACCGCCAGAAAAACAGCCTCTCCCCACTCAACTGCTTTCCTGTTGTCCCTCGTAAGCCTGACTCCATATTCCTCAAGCCACCTGGCCTTTTCTAAGTTCCTCCTCGTGGCGATTACCTCGTGCCCGCTCTCGCTGAGGGCTTTGGCAACTGCACCTCCTATCGTTCCCGCACCTATCACGGCAACCCTCATTCCAACACCTCATCCACCAACGCTCTCCCCTAAAATAAACCTGCCCTTTAACCGCCTGTCAATTTGACAGAAAACGAGGTAAATACCGCTCAAAGTTGTCAGTGTGACAGATACCTTTCAAGCTCCCTCAGGACTTCGAACTGCTCGCGCGTCTCCACTGCGCCGGGCCTTATCGAGCGAACCCTTTTCAGCGCTTCCCTGAGCGGAAGTCCCTTCGAGTACATCAGCCACGCAACCGCAACGGTCCCGCTCCTCCCGAGGCCACCGAAGCAGTGGATTAAGACCCTCTTTCCCTCGTACACATTCCGCTCGATCCAGCGGAGGATTTCGAGGAGCTGGTTTAAGCTTGGGGCTGTGAAATCCGGAACCGGGCTGTGGAGAACCTCTACCCCTCTTTTCCCCCACTCTTCGAGGGAGTAGGGTAGCTCGTAGTCCTCGACGAGGACAACGACTGCGTCGAAATCTTCGGCAACTTCGTCGAGCTCAACATCGTTCGGCATCCGAGAGAAGGCCACCTTTTCGTCCACGAACCTTGCCGACGGCCACATGTTAATCCCCGAAGGCATTATCTTCAGGCCCTTTAAGGTTGCTCCCAGATAAGGGTTTCCCCACCACTGGAAGATGCGAGCAGGGTTCCCTTTTCATCGAAGACCCAGGCACCGCCAGGTGGATGGCTGTTCACGATAAAAGCCTTAACGCCGAGAAGTCTAACCCGCCTGGCCATTGCTTCAACGTCTTCCTCGTTTGGCTGGCCGTAATCGGGTGAGTACTCCATCGGCACGAAGAGATAAGCCGGCCTTTTCCTCCTCACCCATTTCAAAATACGCTTGTTGTAGAGGTCGCCGCAGATGATTACCGCCACCTTCCCGAACTCCGTTCTTGCCGTTCTAACGGTGTTGCCCGTGCAGAACTTGTACGGCTCTTGAAACTTGCGGTGTTTTAAGAGAACCTCGCCGTTCCTACCGATTAAAAGCGCGGAGTTGTAAACGCAGTTTTTGTAGGGTTCTAAAAGGCCGAAGACGACGTAAACGCCGTTTTCCCTGGCGAGCCTGCTCACGCGCTCGACTATTTCATCGTAAAGCCTCGCCCCGCTGAAGTCCCACTCCTCGAAGCCGGTGAGGCAGTACTCGGGAAAGACAATGAAGTCGGGGTTATGGGCCAAGGCCTCATCAAAGCGCCTCTCGAACTCGACCCAGTTGGCGCTGAAGTTTCCAACCTCAACGCGCATGGGGATTAACGCGACCCTCATCATCAAACCTCCAGTTTCCCAGATGTCTGGAAAATCTTTCCGACGGCTCCCCCGGCAGATCGTCAGGGTTATGGTATTTCGTTACATTCTTCAGGGGGTTGTCGGGCTCCTTGAGTGTTTCAAGGTTATTCTCAATGAGGGTTTTCCTCCTCATCCGTACCGCCCGTTTACCACTAACCGGCAAAAATCTTAAAACCTTTGCTGTGGTTCTTTGAGGGAATAATCCAACCACCAAGGGGGACGTTTATGAAAACCTGCTCCTTCGGCGTTGAGACCGTTCCAGCTGCACTCGCCGGCGACCTGCTCATCGGGAGCGTCTACAATAAGAATGCCTACAAGATAATGCTCGCGAGGCTTGAAGGCGAGAGGATAAAGACCGTGAAGTTCATATCGGGAGAAAACGACTGGGAAGGGCACAGCGTGGCGAAACTCAAAGACGGCTACCTCATCGGCGGTGCCGTTGAGGGAAGAGCAACCCCCAATGGAGGGGAAGGCTGGAAGGCCTACGTCGCGAGGCTTGACGGGAACCTCGAAGTCCTCTGGGAGAGAAAGCTAAAAATCCTCGACAACGAGGCCGTTTATTTCATCCTGCCCGATGAAAGTGGAGCTTTCATAGCGGGTGACACTTCCAGCGGGGAGGGGAGGGGCTTCTTCGTCGGGAGGATCACGCTGGACGGCGAAGTCCTCTGGCTCAGAACCCTCGGCCCCTGGAGCGATGCTGTGATTTCAGGCCTAGTTGAACTCGACGGAAGGCTTGTTCTCATTGGGAGCATAAAGGAGGAGAAGTGGAAGGTTAAAGCCTTTGAGTTCACTAGGAAGGGAGAGCTTGTAAAAGAAAGAGAGCTTGCCGGTGGAATAGCCCTAACAGCAGTCAAAATGGGCGGAAAAATAGTCCTGGGTGGTTACAAAGGGAGCGACCTTTGGGTCTGGAACGTGAATTGGGAAGTAATGCTCCCAAACGGTGCAGTGACTTCGCTCCTGCCAACCGAAGACGGCCTCCTCGTTGGGGGTGAAGTCGAGGGAAAAGCGACGGTGACGAAGCTCGACCCGAAAGGAGAAATCCTATGGGATAGGGAACTGTGGGAGCGTGGCTGGGTCGAGGTTTTGAGTGAGAGCGTTGCACTCGGGGTTAGGGAGGAAGAGGGGAAGACTGTTATGGTGGTTGAGAAAACTTAGGGGTGTCTGCCATGAGACCCCTTGTCCTCAAAGGTAAGAAAGTCTCGTTGGGAATCCTCCTGAAGGAAGACCTGAGCAAAAGCTGGGAGTGGTTCAACGACAGGAGCACAGTCAGGTATCTCTTCAACTCGGCCCACTTCACACTGCCAGAGGAAGAGGAGGAGTTCTATGAGGAGCTGAAGAAGAACAAGGATAAGATGCCGACGTTTGCCGTGATTGAAAACGAAACTGGAAAACTCGTCGGCATAGCGGGCTTCAACTGGATTAACTGGCAAGCAAGGTGGGGGGAGATACTCTACTACCTCTCGCCGGAAGAAAGGGGGAGGGGCTACGGTACCGAGGTCGTTAAACTTCTCTGCGAGTACGCCTTCAGGCATCTCAACCTACGCAAGGTCTGGGCGAAGGTGCACGAGGACAACGCGCCCTCAATAAGGGTTCTTGAAAAGAACGGCTTTACATTGAGCGGCCGCTTCAGGGAGCACATCTGGAGCGATGGGAGATACGTGGACGAGCTGATTTACGAGCGTTTCAGGAATTGAGCCGGCTGAATGTTACTCCCCGCCCTTCAAAAGCTTCAGGCCGAGGTAGACAACACCGAGCATTGCGACGGCTATTCCTGTACCAAGGATAAGGCCTTCGTTAGAGTAAATCCCCATCAGATACTCGACAACGGAGGTGAGTCTTCCCCAGAGGAGAGCCAGCGGTAGGATGGCTAAAAGGATGACTGTCCCCGCTATAGCCCCTCTGGATTTCTCGTACTTTATATAGGCCCAGGGAATCATGTCGTCGAGCCAGTGGATCACCATGACGACGAGAAGACTTTTCGTATATAGGTAAGCAAGTCCAAGGACGAAACCAACCAGAGCGTTTGATATCAGCACGTTCCAGTTCCTGTTGGGATGGGAGAACCTGTGCCCGATGCCGAAGAAAAGCGAAAGCGCAATAAGGCCTGCAAATGGGTTCCAGAGCGAGAGGAGGCCAAGGAGGACGTAGCGGAAGACGAGCTCCTCAGGAAGGGCGGCGCTTATTATCTGGAAGAGTGCCACATCTTTGAAGCCCATGCTTTTAACAAGGTTAACTCCCTCGTCATTAATCTCGGGGCTTTTCGCTTTTCCGAGTTCAAAAACGGCCGGGAGGAAGACCAGAATGCTCAGGGACAGGAAGAGCAGAAAGTAGTCAAGGGGAAAGCTCCAGCGGACAAAGTAGAGTTCCGAGCACAGGAGGGTTATGAGAACGGCGAAAACGACTGTAAATATTGACATCGCCACCCAGTAGCCTTCAATATCTCCAAAACGCCTCTGGAAGGGCCTTATAAAGCCGCTGAGATAGAGTCCGTGCGTTATGTAGAGCAGGAACGCCAGGATAAAGGCAGTTAGGGGATTCATAGGCATCCCATCGGGTATCCTCGGCTTCCTTAAAACCCTTTACCCTTCACCAATCGTTCCGAGTCGGAGCCGGTTGAGGGTTAAAAAGGGTCAGCGGTTACGCTCAGACCTTAGCTCACCCGTTAAAATCCCAGCAAGGTTCGCCGACGAGTGAAAGGTGAAGGCCGTGAGGAGAGACCCGCTGAGCGCGAAGAGGTAGCCAACGATCAGCCCCATTAGGAAAGCTCCACTCGTTATGTAGGCTTTCTCCCCCGGGGAAGCCCCCTCGAATGCCATCCAGTGTGGGAGAGCAAAGAGAAGGGCAGAAAATCCAACCGCGCCCCAGAACTGGCCGTGGATTAGGAGGTAGCCTTCAATCAAGGCCCTGTTGAGGCTTTCCTCGGCGAGGGGAGCAAGGATGAGAAGGAGCAAAATCCTCCAGAGAAATACATCGGGAAGAAACTCCGGCATCTCGACCTTTCCCCCGAGGAGCCTTTCCCCGAGGCTTAACACCAGAGAAACGGAAAATCCAATTGCTATTGACTGAGGAAGGTAAGCCAATCCAAAGCTGACTGGAATTCTGAGGAGAGAAATCAAGGTGAGCGACAGGATTAGGAAAGCCCCCTGAATTCCGGCACTGGCTAAGCCCTTCCCCCTCTTCGCCAGGAGTGATCCAAAGCTTGAGGAAGGCAGGAAGACCGCCAGCCAGAGCAGGAAAGCGTAGAGGTATTCAATCACCACCCACCACCTCGCGGAGGATTCTCATAGCTTTCTCCAGTTCTTCCGTTCCCCTCTCGCTCAGCTCCACGAACTTCCTCGGCCTTTTGCCAAAGCCGTAGTAGGTTTTTACCATTCCGGCCTTTTCGAGGGCCTTGAGGTGGAAGTCGAGGTTTCCCGGGGTGAGTTTTAAGGCTTTGGCAAGCTCGATAAAGGTAGTCCTCTCACGGGAGAGGAGGTAGAGGGCTATTGCCAACCTCGTCGGGTTCCCGAGCGGTGAGTTTGAAAGCTCCCTGAGCCTCTCAGCCCTCATCTCACTCCCTCATGGCCCTTCTGATGTGGAGGAAAGCCGCGAAGGAGAAGGCGGATGAGATCACCATGACAGCGAAGGCCATCTCCTGAACCGGAAGTTTGCCGGCCAAATAGG
>NZ_JALUFF010000005.1:2810-6486 GCF_027052235.1 Thermococcus sp. | reverse complement strand
GCCCTACCGCATGTACGAGCACGCGAGGAGGAGGCAGTGGCGCGAGGGCTGCCCTCTCCAGTACATCGACCGCGAGGAGATTGTGACGCCCGAACTCATGGAGCTTGCCCACAGGGTGAACTACGAGGTCAGCAGGATAGCGAGGAGGAGAAAGGTCCGCGTGAGCGTTAGGGTGCCGAGCTTCGAGATAATGTGCTGGGACTGCGACGATGAAACGCTTCGCGAGGTTGAGAGGGTGGTTGAAAGGTTTAAATGAGGGTCTCGTATCATTGAGTGGTGAGAGCATGAAAGCCACCTGCACACCGAACTTTTGCGTTCTAACCCACATCGGGGCCAGGATGAATAACGAGGACGACTACGCGTTCCTCAAGCTCAGGGATGCATATTATATAGCGGTCGCCGACGGCATGGGCGGGCACGCAGCCGGCGAGGTGGCTTCGCGGATGGCCACCGAGACCGCCTCCGCATTTATCCTGGAGAACTACGAAACCGGGATGGACTGGCTGAACCTGAAGTTCCTGCTGAGGCTCTCCCACGAGCTTGCCCACTCGAAGGTTGTCGAGCACGCCGTTGGAGAGAGGAAAGGGATGGGAACGACGCTGATCTCTGCCATAATCAGGGGCAACGGGGTTTTCATAGCCAACACCGGCGACAGCAGGGCCGCGTTGATACGGGAGGGCATGACCGTTGCAAGGACCATCGACCACTCCCTCGTGCAGAGGCTCATCGAGGAGGGCCGGATAACAGAGGAAGAGCCCTTCGGGCATCCTGCATCGAACTACATAACGAGTGCAATAGGCGGGAGAAACCCGCTCCGCGTCGACCTCTACCGCTGGCCGGCGAGACCCGGAGACGTCTTCGTAATGAGCACCGACGGCCTGCACGACTACGTCCGCTGGGGCGAGATAGAGGAGCTTTCAAAGGCCGGAAGCGCCCGTCAGATAGCGTTTAAACTGCTGGAGAGGGCATTGGAAGTGACGAGGGACAACGTGACCATAGCGGTCTGGAAGTGGTAGGATGAAGTTGCCACCCGGAAAGCTGAGGAACGACGTTTTGAGGGAGGTGGTCTTTCCAAACCTCGGCGTTGAAGACGCTAAGGTTGTCTACGGGCCGAGGGAGGGATTTGATTCGGCCGTCCTCGAATACGACGATGAGCACTACCTAATCGTCGCTACGGACCCAACGCTCGGCGTTCCGGCCGAGACATTCGGCTTCTTCACCTACCACTTCGCCGCGAGCGATGTGGCTGTTTTCGGAGCAAGGCCGAGGTGGCTCGTCGTTGACCTTCTCTTTCCTCTTGGAGCCTCAAAGAGGTTCTTAGAGGATGCTATGAAAGCCCTGAACGACGAATGCAAATTCTATGGAAGCTCGATAATCGGCGGCCATACCGGCCTTTACCCCTCCGTCAGCGAGCCTATCGCAACCACTACTGCAATGGGGCTTGTGAGAAAGGATGAGCTGAAGATACCTGTGGCCAGACCGGGTGATAAGATCGTCGTCACCGGCAAAGTAGCCCTCGAGTTCGCGGTTTCGGCGGCCTATTTCAGGGAGAAGGAGCTGAAGAAGTTCCTGTCCTTCCAGGAAATAGAAAGGTTGAAGAAGCTCTACCGCTTCGAAACGGTCGTTCCAGACGCTTTAGCGGCAAAACCCTTCGTCAGGGGCATGCACGACGCGACCGAAGGCGGCTTAACTGCCCTCCACGAGATAGCCGACAACTCCGGCGTTGGGTTCCGGGTTTGCGCGGAAAAGCTTTACCTAGACCCCCTCGTGGGGAAGGTCCTCGACTTCTACGGTCTCGAACCGTGGAGCGTCTCCTCCACCGGAACGCTGATAGCGATAACCCATCCTGAAAAATCTAGTTCGCTAATTGCAGAATTACATAAAAACGGGATTATGGCGTTCGAGCTGGGCGACTTCACGGAGGAGGATGACAGGCTCTTAATTGAAAACGGGGAAGAAAGGCCGTTTCCGGAGTTCGAGGGCGATCCGTACGTGAGGCTTTACGGTGTATAAGCGCGATTAGATATAATCGCGTTTCGATTATCTGGGAAATGAGAGAACACTAGCTTATGTTTGCAAGGGGCAGCGCCTTGAATATAAAGACGGAATTAGCTAAATGGCGGCTAATATAGGCTTAGTGTTCTGTTTTGCTCTTGCCCTCTTTTTGTTTTTTCCTCATGTACAGCTCTCTCACTGCCGCGAAGTGTGCTGCAATTGGGTCGTCTATACCTCTAGTTTTCATTATTTCCTCCATTAATCGTATTACTTCATCTTGTTCAGATTCATCTATTTCCTCTTCTGTACTGTGTGTTTCCCTATCTTTCTCCCCCAGAATCTCCTTCAGGTGCTCCCCTCGCAGTATCCTCTGGACCTCCTGCTCCAGCCCTTCCATTCTCTTCTCATCCAGGAACATATCCACTCCGCTCTTCCGTCCCTTCTCGAACATCACCCTTGAGTGCAATCCCAGGAGCTCTGCCAGCACCCTTTGCGCCACGTGTATCTTCTCTATCTCTTCCTTCGTCAGGTAATTGGGAAGGTACTGGTGCGGAGTCGGCCCTTTGCCCTCCGCAGCCGCTTTTAGCATCTCTAGCCCATACCACACAGTATCTGGCTCTTCATAGCTCGCCATATTGTACTTTTGACGAGATATGTCTCTTGCCCAGTTATGCATCATCTTCCCGACTGCCTTCGCCGCCTCCAGCGCCACGGGAAAGAGCTTCTTGTAATCCTCTATCGCTTCAGGAGGGAAGTATTGTGGCCATTTGCGCATGTATCTTTCCGCGCCCTCCAGCGCCTTCTTCAGATCCACTTCATCCATTTTCCCGTATATTAGGCGGTCCCAGTGTGGTGTTTTCCTGAATGTGTGCCTAAGGGAAGATGTTATTGCAGAATGAGTTAGGCCCTTGTCAAGACCATACTTCTTTGCGAGGAGCGTTGCCATCATCACCCTCAGCGCGGCTACCTTCCACCTCTCTTCGTTGTTCTCTGCGCTATTCGGGTCTGGCCAGTACACTGTCTCCCACAGTTCTCTGTCCCTTTTGGCATCCTCGCGCAAAGGCGGCATCACTAGCCCGTGCCAGTCTGGACAGCAGTACTCAAGCACCCCTGCCGCGCGCGCTAGAGCGCCTTGTCTCTTTTGCACCATACTCATCTGGGAACGGCACCATTCCTTTTCACCCCTACCCACTTCTAACTACGCTCCAGTGGTATAAAAATGAAAGGAGGGCTTATTCCCCACCGAGATATTCTTCTGGCGTGGTTATTCTGCACTTCGAGACTTTATTCCCCCACTTAAGGAGGTCTGAATCCCACGTTAAGAGCGCGTCTAATCCAGTTTCCATACAATTAGCCAGTATTATAGCATCACCGGGAAGTAGGCCGTAGCGTTGGATTAGTCTTTCGGCTTCCCATAATGTGTGCTTGGTTGTGGGAGAGTAGTTCAGAACTTTGAACAGCCGGAGAGCTGGTGTCAAAGCTCCAGAGAGTGTAAAAGGCCTTTCACCGGTTTCGTTCCTGATAAGCAAGTAGAGAACTTCGGAATAAACAATATCGTTATAGTGGGGTTCGGTAAGGGCGAGGAGCCTTGAGATGCTGTGTTCGCCGAAGAGATGCTCTAGTATAACGTTCGAATCGAGCATCACACGGTCCATACGTCATCGGCCTCGGAAACAAGCTT
>NZ_JALUFF010000005.1:0-2800 GCF_027052235.1 Thermococcus sp. | reverse complement strand
CTCCAACGGGTAATAAACCTTCCGGAGGAAGCCGAAAGGTGCGGAAAGGGATAAATAGGATATTGTTTATTCAAAAACCATGAGCCTTAAGGTTATCAAAGCAACTATTGAGAAAGTTTCCAAGAAGCTCGGGCTTAAGGTGGATGAGATAATCCTCTTTGGCTCGAGGGCGCGGGGCGACTTCAGGAAGGACAGCGATTGGGACGTTTTGGTGGTTCTCTCGGAGCCTGTGCCAAGGAAAACAGAGCTTGAAGCGTACAAACTCATCCACAGGGAGCTTCTCTTCAAAGGGGTAAAGGCGGATATTCTCTTCATCTCGAGGGGTGAACTTGAGAGGGTGAAGGAAGACAGAGGGTTCGTCTACCACTACGCACTGAAGAATGGCCTCAGGGTTTGAGCTTCAGAGAGGTTACTACTGCTCATTTCGCTCTGTAAGTTGTTTCGTTCCTTCTGAAAAAGCCGACGAGAAGGATCGTTCGCTCCTCTTTCAGCACCCAGTAAACAACGCGGTATTTGCCCAGTCTAACGCGTATCTCAATTCCATCCCTGCCGACAACCTTCCTGAGGTCAAACCTGTGAACCGGATAGGGAGTCTCCTGAAGAACAGAGGCAAGTTCGTCGAGCTTCAAAATGAGCTTCTCCCTTTCTTTTCTCGAAAGTCCTCTCAGAACCTTCTCAACTGACTTCCAGAACGAGGACGAGTACTTAACCGCCTATGTCAAATAAGCCCACGTTCCTTGGCCAGACGCTGGAACTCTCCGGGCTTGTAGTCTCTAACTTCACCAATCTCTTTTATCTCCGGCAACTCCTCGTCATCCTCCGGGAGAAGGCGTTCTATCATCTGCTCGAGGGTTTCCAGGCGCCTTTCAACCATTGAAAGTCTCTTCTCCAAACTCTCAACAGTGGTGCTCATGGTTTTTAGTCCTCCCCATTGTTTTTAATCGTTTCGAAGATAAAGAGGATAAAAACATTCACTTCACCCTGAACCTCAGCAGGGCCGCCAAACCGCCCAGGGCCTTGAGCTTATCGCCGCCCTCGTGCTCCGAGCTGACAACCACTACTTCACCGCGGGAATAGCGAACCGCGTCCATCAGCTCCTCTATCTTCTCCCTGTGCTCCCCCTTCAGGAGCTCATCAAGCACTAAAAGCGTCTCAACCGCGCCGTAGTTTACCGCCTCCTCCACCTCCCTGAGACCGTACGCCGCTAAGCCGTTGTTCTTAGCTATGTTTTCAAGTACCTTCTCAACGAGCTGTATCTCCTTGGTGACGCGGTTCTCGTGATAGACCCGCTCAACGGTCCCGCGCTTTATGACCTCGTAGATGCCCGTCCTTCCGGTCACGCTCGTGTCCTCTATGACCACCTTTTTTGCAAGCTCCGGGTAGTTCTCCTGCAGGAACTTGTAGAAGTCTTCCTTGACGAAGCCGGGGCCGGCAACGATAGCCTTCTCGACCTTCTCGCGCCTCATCACTTCCTCCATGGTTTTGGCAACGTCGTGGAAGAACTTCTTCTCCTCGCTCTCGCGATCGGTGTTGTATCTCTTCCCGCCGAGGTTGTGCCTTATGCTCGTGAGTATCTCAACCCCGTACTCCCTTACGAGGGCCATGTCTGCCTCACCGTCGTCGATGACGACTATCATTACCCTCGCCCTCTTGGAGGCTTCTACAGCCTCCTTCAGCCTTTCGATGTGGTGCTCCTTCCAGCGGGGCTTCTGGATCGTTACAATGGTCCCTTCCTCTATTGCTATCGTGTGGTACTTGCCGAGGGGAACATCCTCCCTGCTCGCGTAGACTATCGGACCGGTAACGCGAACCTGGTTGGCGAACTTGTGGAAGTTTATCTTCTCGGCCCTAACGCCGAGGAAAACCGGGATTACCTCGACCTTCTCGGCCCTCAGAGAATCGCTCCTCTGGCTCTGCTTGCGGAGCGTTTTGGCGTAAACCGTGTCACCTGGGTCAATTATGTGGTAGAGGTGCCAAAGGTCATCCAGGGTCTCGGCCTTGACCTTCACCTTGCCCTCCTTGACGTCCTGGTGGATTATCTGCACTCTTTCACCTCCTTAGAAGGGTCGACCTCTTGGGTTTAAAAAGTTGTCAAGAACGGGAGCGGGAGTCAGATGAGCTCCCTCTCCGTCTTGGTGAGCCTTCTGGCGCCGTTCTCCGTGATGACTATGGTGTCCTCTATCCTGACGCCGCCGAACTTGGGGATGTATATGCCGGGCTCGACCGTTATCACCATCCCCGGCTTGAGAACGGTCTCATCCATCTGGCTTACGCGCGGCCACTCGTGTATCTCAAGGCCGACGCCGTGCCCGGTTGAGTGAATGAAGTAGTCACCGTAGCCGTACTCCGCTATGACGTCCCTCACGATGGTGTCAAGCTCTTTGGCCGTAATCCCGGGCCTTGCCGCCTCGACGCCCTTCCTCTGGGCCTCCAGGACGATTTCGTAGATTTCCTTCTGCTTCTCGTTTGGACTGCCCACAACTATCGTCCTCGTCATGTCCGAGTGGTAGTGCCTGTAGAGGGCGCCCTCATCGATGACGACCAGATCGCCCTTCTCTATCCTCTTGTCGCTCGCTATCCCGTGCGGGAGGGCTGAACGCCATCCGCTCGCTATTATCGTGTCGAAGGCCGGCTTCTCTGCGCCGTTCATCTTCATGACGTACTCCATTTTAGCGGCTATCTCCCTCTCGCGCTTGCCCTCACTTATCTCCTCCAGGGCGGCCATCATGGCCTGGTCGGCTATTTTACAAGCTGCTTCTATGACCTCTATCTCCTCCGGGGTCTTGATTATGCGGAGCTC
>NZ_JALUFF010000004.1 GCF_027052235.1 Thermococcus sp. | reverse complement strand
GTGTAGCTCGTGATTGTGCCCTCTACCTTCGCAACATACACTACTCTTCCCGTACTCTGGGAAGCCGCCGAACCGATGAGCTCCAGTGCGAGGAGAAGTAGCACGAGCGCCAGGGCCACTTTCACCCGCATCATTACCGCCGCTATTAGTACTACTCAAGGGTTTAAATCTTTTGCCTTACTCCCGAAAGTGATTTATAGACCGCCGCCGCTTTTTATACCATGGAGCTTAGAAGACTCCTCAAGGCCTACAGGGCCTCCCATGGAGAAGAAAAACTCGAAGCTGCGTGGAGGCTCGTGAGAGAAGCTGCGAGATATTCACGGCAGGAGCCCTACTGGGATTTTCTGAGGAGAGAGTTCGGGGTGAAGCCCGAGGAGATTAAGGATGCCCTCCGCTTTCTTGAGGAGCATGGAGAGATCGAGGTTCACCGGTCCGTGGACGGAAGGCACCTCTGGGTCTCAACCCTAAAGGATATAAGGGAGAACCCGGTTAGGCTCGACCGATGGCTGAGATCGACCTCAAAAAAACGACACACGAGATGATCCGCAACGGGACGTGGAAGTTTGAGAAGGGGGTGTTTTATCAGGCACTCCGTCTCCCCGGTAGAGTAAGCGTAGCGGGCTACGACGGAGAGGACTTCATGATTCCCGATGGCCTCACGAAGAAGGAGAAAAAGCTTGTCAAAGAAAAGCTCTCCTTCATCCTCGGCCTCGAAACGGATTTAGATTCTTTCTACGCGGAGATAAGCGACTCGCCCTTCGCCTTCCTCATTGACGAGTTCCACGGTCTCACGGTCCCGGCCGCCCCGAGCCCGTATCAGGCTCTGGTTGAGGTCATAGCGCAGCAACAGGTGAGCTTTGACTTCGCCCAGAGGACGATTGCAAACCTCGTGAGGATAGCGGGTGAACCCATCGGGGATTTATACACCTTCCCCACGCCGGAAAGGATATCATCCCTCAGAGAGGAGTTGAAAAGGGCCAAACTCGGCTATCGCTCTGATTATATAAAGTCGCTCACGGAACTTTATCTGGAGAGGAAGCTCAACCTTGACCTGTGGGATTGGAGCGTTGAAGATGCCATAAAGTATCTCACCAAGTTCCGGGGGATTGGAAAGTGGAGCGCGGAGCTCTTCTTGGCTTACGGCCTCAGAAAGAACGTTTATCCCGCTGGCGACCTCGGTATGAGACGGGGAATCGCGAAGATATTTGGAAAGAGCCCCAAGGAGGTCAAGGAGAGGGACGTTAGGGAGGTAATAGAGCCCTATGGGAAGTGGAAAGGGCTTTTGGCCTTCTACGTCCTCTGCTACGACAGGAAGACCGAGATGGAGAGGAAACTTAAAATACGAAACTCGCGAAAAAGTTCCGGGTGATGGAATGCTCATCGATATAAAAACCCTCTACGTATTGATGGAGATCCGGTCCAAGAGAGGGGGTAAAAAGGGATCCGCCGAGAAGATGCTCGGGATACTGGAAGGGAGGCTTCCCAAGGGGATGAGCAGCGTAGAACTGCTCAGAAGGATGAGGGAGGAGGAGTATGATTAGGGTCTATCTCGACACAAATGTCCTCCTGAACGTCTGGTTCAAAGAGGAAGATCCCAAAACAGGGGATGAGCTATGGAAGGCCCCGCTTCGGATTTTAAAACTCGTCGAAACTGGTGAGATTGAGGGTCTCGTTTCGATATTCACGCTGATGGAAAGCGCCCATGTGTTTAAAAGAAACAAGCTGAACCCGGAAAAAGTCAAGGAAATTGAAGACATTGGTATTGAGGTTTACGTTCCCAATGAGTTGGCTTTGATTGATGCGTTCTCTTTTCAGTTGAAACTCGGGACCGACCCCTACGATTCTGTGGCACTGGCTTCTGCACTGGCGTCGGGATGTGATGTTCTGATAACGCGAGACGAGGACTTTAGAAAGAAGGCAGAGAACCAGATAATGGTTCTGAGCCCCGAAGAATTCCTTGAATGGATTGCGGCGAGTGGAGGGCTATGAAGATAGAAGTCATTATTCCCCGCGAGAGGTTCAAGACCCTCAAGGGCAAAGATATAAACGCCCTCCTCAGAGAGAACCTGCCAAAGGCCGAGGAAACCCTCAAGGCCGAGAGAGAGGAGTTCCTCAGGGAAAGGGTGGAGAAACTCGAGGAGAAGCTCCGCGAGATGGAGGACGAAATTGAAGAGCTTAGGGAGTTCTATGAAAATGCCCTAAAGGACAAGGAGCTGATGATGGCAGAGCGAGAGAGGCTTAGAAGGGAAAACGCCGAGCTGAATGCAAAGTTCGAGGAAAATAGAAAGAAAGTTCAGAAAACGTGAACGAATTGTTCATGGAGCGTGAACGAAATGAAGCTCATCATCAAACCCGAGAAGGGCTTTGGAAAGATTGAAATCGAGCTCGACGATGAAGTCGCTGGAGAGATCAAAAGGCTGAGCGAGCGTTATGGAGTTCCTGTCGAGAGGGTAGCTGAGATAGCCCTCGCCGGCGAGTTTAGAGAACCCTCTGGAGAGCTTGAGGAACTGGAGAGAAAGGTTAGAGAGCTCGAGGAGAGGGCCTGGAAACTTGAGAAGGAGTACTCCTCGCTTCGCTTCAAGGCCTACGGTCTGAGCGAGGACAACAAGATCCTGGCGATAGAGCTCTCAGGTTTAATAGCCGAGAACAACCAGCTACGGCGGTTTCTGGGAATGAAGCCGGAGAGAAACCTCGAGCTGAGAAAGCTTATATCCTACTACCTCCAAGGCTGAACGCGGATGATGACAGCGAATTGCGCGGATCTGTGAAGAGAAACGCTATCTGACGCCGTCCCGGCGGGCAATGAGGAATCCAAGACGGGCTGAGCGGAGCGATGACGTACCCTATGAGCGCCGAGCCCGCCCGGGACGTGAGGAGGTGATGGGGATGATAATAGCGGTGACGGGCACTCCAGGAGTTGGAAAAACGACGGTTTCAAAGCTACTCGCGGAAAAGCTCGGCTACGAGTACGTGAACCTGAGGGATTACGCCCTTGAGAAGGGCCTCGGAGAGATGAAGGGGGAGGAGCTGGAGCTGGACGTTGATGAGCTGGCCGAGAACTTTGAGAGGGACTTTAAAAACAAGAACGTGATCGTTGATAGCCACCTCGCCCACTACATGCCCGCCGACCTCGTAATCGTCCTGAGGGCCCATCCCAAGCTGATAGCGGAGAGGCTGAAGGAGAGGGGATATTCAAAGGCAAAGGTAGGGGAAAACGTGGAAGCGGAGCTGGTCGATGTCATCCTTGTCGAGGCCATCGAAGAGAACGAGAACGTGGTTGAGATAGACACGACAGGAAAGACTCCGGAGGAAGTTCTTGAAGAGATACTCGACCTTCGTAGGAGAGGGGTTAAGAAAAGGGTCGGACTCGTTGACTGGAGCGACGCCTACGATGATATTTTACCTTACCTGCGCCTTTGACGCCTCTTCCTCCTCGGAATCAGCCTGACCGGACTGCCACAGTCGGGACATATTCCTTCGGGCGGCATCTCCTCGAATTTCTTTCCGCAGCCAATGCAGACGTAGTTCCAGCGGATTACCCTTTTTATGCCCCTCTTTAGCGTCTTGAACTCCAGCCCAAGCGTTTTTGAAATGTTCTGGAGGTTGTAATCGTCGGTTAATAGGACCCCTTTGAGCTCGTAGGCCAAAGCCAGAACCTCTATGTCAGCTTCGCTCAGCTCGTTTAACTCGCCCGTCCTCCTTGCGGCGTCTTTAATAACTTCGATGCTCTCCCGCGATGGAGCCAGAATCCTAACCTTCCCCGCGCTGATCAGGCCCTCGAGGAAGAGCCTCGACTCAGGGTCTTTAACTTCCTCCACGACCTTTGGAGTCGTTACACCTTCAACGTCAACTCCCTGGATGAAGATTGCCGCGTCGATTACCCGAACCCTCTCGCCCATGAACCCCCCTTGGAGAAACCCTTTTTTAGATTTCCGTCGAAATGCTTTCGGTGGGAGCATGAAGGTCGACCTAAACTCCGATCTCGGCGAGAGCTTTGGGAGGTATAAGCTTGGCCTCGACGAGGAGGTCATGAAGTACATAAGCTCTGCAAACGTCGCGACGGGCTGGCACGCGGGTGATCCCCTCGTGATGAGAAAAACAGTAAGGCTCGCGAAGGAGAACGGCGTTGCCGTTGGTGCTCATCCGGGCTATCCCGATTTACTCGGCTTCGGCAGGAGGTACATGAAGCTCTCCAGCGAAGAGGCGAGGAACTACATCCTCTACCAGATCGGAGCGCTTTACGCCTTTGCTAAAGCCGAAGGACTTGAGCTCCAGCACGTCAAACCTCACGGGGCACTCTACAACGCTCTGGTGAAGGAGGAAGAGCTCGCTAGAGCTATAATTGAAGGGATAGCAGATTTCAATAAGCGTTTGATCTTCGTAACCCTCTCCGGCTCGAGGCCGGCCGATATAGCAGAGGAGATGGGAGTAAAAGCGGCCCACGAGGTTTTCGCGGATAGAGCCTACAACCCGGACGGAACCCTCGTTCCCCGCTCGAAACCCGGGGCGGTGATAGAGGACAAGGAAGAGATAGCGGAGCGCGTGATTTCGATGGTGAAGGACGGAGGTGTTAAGGCGATAAACGGCGAGTGGGTCGAGTTGAAGGTCGATACAATCTGCGTCCACGGGGACAACCCGAAGGCTGTGGAGATAGCCTCGATGGTGAGGAAAGCCCTTGAGGAGGAGGGAGTAAAGGTAGTGCCGATGAGGAAGTTTCTTTAGCTCCTTTAGTCTCGAATTTTATTAATTGCTGATTTAAAAAACTCTATCTGCTCTTTTGTACTCAACTCAAATTCTTTATTTCCTACCTTGAGTATGGCTCCCGAGACTTCCACAGAATAACCGAACACCTTTGTTTTCTTGAACAGTGCCGCCAATCTCTTAATAGTCTCATCAGCTTTGTTAGGATGTATCACTTCCCATTGCTTTAATACGTATTCTACAAAGGCCACAGTGATCTCATATGTTTCCAATCCCAAAGGAAGTTCTTCAATGTCAAAATCAAACATTCTTGTTAGAATCTGCGGGTACATCTTCAGAACTTCAATAGCCTTGTTATAAAGCCCAATTTTGGCATAGGTAGGTATATACTGTCCAGTATCCTCTTTTGAGTATGAAAGAGCAATTTTTATGATCCTAGGGATTGAGGTCACGCCTCCTTCAATTTTCTCGGGAATGCTATTGTAAATTTGTTTTAGAACAACCTCACATTGTGGGCTCTTATTTAGCTTCATGCGCTCTAAACCAGAAAGTTTGAAATCCAATAGTTTATCTAATGCGGAAAAGAGAACTTCCCTTTTGACTTTTTCATATTCCCCTTCTCTGTCCATCTCAATGAGACTCTCTAGGTTTTCAATATAATCACAAAATGCGGGATAAATAAAGAAATAATTATTAACAAGCATTTCTCCCAACTTCTCAAACATAGTCCTGAAATTAAAAACTAAAGTCGGATCTTTTTGGTATGCGGATCTTAGAGGGTTTATTACAGCAGACGGAATCTCATATTTAAACAGTGCCTCAAGATAGGGTCCTAACAAGTCTTTTTGTATCCAAGTATGAAGTCTCCACCATTGGGGATCCCAGTATTCCGCGTATTCAATGGATTTGGAAATTTCCCCGGTAACCACCGGGAGGTAATCACCAGGGTTAATCTCTTTAAAGGAAATGTTTATTAAGTCCAACATCCCGTAAAGATATGGGAAAACATCCCACGGATTACCTGCACTCTTTTTTAAAATGTCAGCCAGAGCTTTTCCATTCTTTGAGAGCATTCTGGCGATAGTTGCCGGCGACATCACAAATAACTCTCTGATATTAGAGGAGAAATAAAGTACAAGCAAAATGCTCATTATAAGCCATAAGAATGCTAGTTCTGCCATAATTCTCGCATCTTTGAGATCCACAAATCTCACGACAAAACTTATGATTAATAGCAAAAGAGTTAGATCACGTATGTTTGAGAGGTGTCTCTTTAAAATCAGTTTGGCATATTCCCTATATGTAGCCTGTAGATGTACAGCCCCAATAGATGTCATAATGGCCACGAGCGTCAGAAATACTTGGAAGAACAAATCTACGAATCGTATTAATTCATTCCGTGTAACATTTACCCCAAGAGAATAAAACAATCCCACAAGTAGGGCAGTAAATGCTAGCATAAGTAAAATACCCCAACCTGAAATTATTAATTCTTTAACTTCATCCGAAGCACTCATTGAGCTCAGCCTCTATGCTTATTACTAACTATTATCTAAGGCTTTAAAATTTTAAAATATATCGAGAGCCAATCAGATAAGGGGAGTAAGAAAAATGAAGAAAATAAAACTAAAGCCCGCCGGTGACTCAGCCCTTCTGATCACCCTCGGCGAGACCATAAGCGAAGAAATAAACGCCAGAGTGCACGCAATAGCGAGGGCAATAGAAAAGGCCGATTTTGAGTGGCTCGTGGAGGTTGTGCCTGCCTACTCCTCGCTCCTCGTGGTCTACGAC
>NZ_JALUFF010000003.1 GCF_027052235.1 Thermococcus sp. | reverse complement strand
AGCAGAAGGCCCTCGTCAAGCGCTTCGCTGAGATGCACCTCGAGATAGAGAAGGACATGATTCAAACCTACGAGAAGATGGCGGAGAAGATGACCCACCCGCTCTTCAAGGGCATAGCCGAGGCCCTGGTTGAAAACGAGAGGGAGCACCACAGGCTTTTGGCCGAGCTGATAGCCAAGTACAAGGAGTGATCAATCCAGTATTCGCTGAAGGAGTTTCCATTCGCTGTTGCTCCACGCTTCCTTTTCCGTTATTGTTATCAGTGACGCGTTGGAAAGCTTTACCAAATCCCTTATTGTTGCAAGGAACTTCAAAAGGGCCTCAAAGCCGTTGTAAATCTTGAGTAGCTCGAGGCTGTCAATGAGAATTAAACCCCTGATTCCCTTTTTCTCGGTTTCCACCAGATACTCGCTTATAGCCTGTGTTATTCTGTAGAGGGCTGTTGGGGGCATCACTTTACCCCCCTCTACGGAGGATACTCTGTAGGCAATCCAGCTCTCGTAGGGTTCGATGTTTCTTACGAACGCAAGGACCGGAAATTTCTCCAGTTTTCTGTGTAGCTCTTTGAATTCGGTGAGTGAAAGTATAGTTACTCCGGGTTTGACGCCGTTGGGGTCATCCTTGATTTCCTTGACGTTTGAGAGGTAAGAGAAGTCTTCACTGAATATCAGTTTGTAGTAGGCGAATATCGTGAAGGCGGCAATAAAGAGTGAGCCATAGAAAACCAGCGTGTAATGGATTTCACCCTTTAAGTATATGAACGGGTATGCCATACTTGCCAGTCCCGCCAGTATCAATGCCATCCCAAAGAGAACGGCCCTCTCGTGATAGTATTCTTTGAGGAACTCTATGAAAGTCCCGCCGCCAGCTATTAGGAGGAAGCCAGAGAGGACATATGTTCCCCCGAAGTTCGTTCCAAGGGCCGTCTCAACGATTCCGTATAGAAGTGGAATTGGTGGGAGGGAAAGTAGAATGGCCTTTGGGGGTCCTCGACCACGCTCTTCTCTTATTAGTTCCATAATTCCAAATATCGTCGTTGACGTTGCCAATCCCATTATTAGGGGATCCAGGTTCGTATTGCCGATTACAGTGCCGCCTAGGGGGAGGTTTCCGCTAAGGGCCCAGCCAGCACCGAGGAGGAGGGCTGATTTCCGCCGACTTTTAAGGAAGACTAATACGAAAGCAAGACTGATAGCCGCTTTCAGGAGCATTATGCCGAGATCTGGTGAAACCCCCATTTCAATCCCCAGCTCTTTTTGATAGAAGAAAGGAGGGATGAATATAACCTTTTCTGTTCTGTGACTTGGGAATCAAAAGGAAATCAAGGTCCTACGTTCATCATTTGGCTGTACATTGCCCAGTCGAGGAGGAGCTCGTACTCGGCCTTGAGGTTGTAGTAGTGGCCCCATTCCATATCGCTCAGGTAGCGCATGAGGCGCTTCTTCTCTTCAGTGTCTACCATCTTCTCGAGCTCGGCGTAGAACTTGGCCGCTATCTCCTCTGCCTTCATGGCCCACCGGATCAGGTCGATTATATCCTCGACGCCGTGTAGCTTCCTCGCAACCGGCTGAAGCTCGGGCCCTATGTGCTCCTTTGGAAAGACGACCTCCTTCCCAGGGAACATGTTTTCGTATATTCTCCTCAGTAGTTCCTCGTGCTTCTTCTCCTCTCCGGCGAGCCATTCTATCTTGTTCTTGAGCTCCTGAATCTCGATC
>NZ_JALUFF010000002.1 GCF_027052235.1 Thermococcus sp. | reverse complement strand
ATTGATACGAATCATCAAAATCCAGGCCATATTCCCTGTGGAACTCAACAACTTTGGAGTAGTCCGGTGGGGAAAGCGTTAAGACTTCAACTCTTGGAAGGGTGTCCTGGATGAACTCTAGAAAAAACCTCGGGCCGTCCAAGCCGGAAAAGGACGACACCGAGGGAGTGTAGTGTAAAGTCACTCATGGCTAGCTCACCGAGATGCGAGTTCAAGAACTGCTTTGCAATCTCCTTTTTCGTCTGTCCAAGTAGGATCTCAAGGAAGACGTTTGTGTCAATCAGATACATTGGCCCGCCACTCCGAGGCTTTGTGCTGGAGTTCAACGGATGTGATCGTAACATCCTTCAGCTTATCTTCCCAGGAGAAAGTGAAGCCGTTCGGCCTCTTTCCCCTTTTTTTCCCATACTTGTGAAGCAGGAATTCTGCATAATCCATGAGTTCCCTTCTTGCCTCCGGTGGCAGCTGGGAGAGAATTTTCTCAACGTCCTGCATGCCCTCACCACTGAAAGTTGGGTAAAGCGCTATTTAAATGTAAGCCCATACAAACGCCAAAATAATTAACGTCCCTGCCCTTGTTATCTCGGCAACCGCTCCGAGGCAATCGCCGTTTATCCCGCCGAAGTTCTCGAGGGAGAGCTTAACAACGTACCCACCAATGAGCAGTCCGAGGAGTCCTGAGAGGGTTAGGGGATCGTAAAGCGCAACCGGGAGGTAGAGGAAGCCGTAGAGAAGCGCCCCGAGGGCAAGCTGCCTTCCGTTAATTCCCTCCATGAAGTAGGCACCCAGCCCATGACCGAGAGTCTTTTTGGTTGAGAGTCCGAGAAGCATGGCGAACTTCGAGTTCAGCTCCGCCAGAAAGAGGGCGTAGAAAGGAAGGAGCTGAAGGGAATAGACCTGGAGAAAGAGGACCATTATAACGGCAAATACACCCGCTATCCCGATGTTCAGGTCTTTCATTGCATTAACTTTCCGCTCCCGGTCCCCTTTGGTCATTATCCCGTCGGCCCAATCGGCCAATCCGTCCAGATGGAGGAGCCCGATGGTAAAGTAGAGTGCCAGAAGGGCCAAAAGGTTGGCAAGGGGTAGCTTTAGGTAAAGGATAATAATCGGAAGGGCCGAGCTTATTGGGGCGATTGGCGGAAAGGCCCAGAGCTCCCCGCGGGCTTTTTCGAAATCTCCCCTTAGGGAAATTCGGGTCAAAAAGGGTAAGACGTTCTTCACGTGCCCACCTCTGTCTTCTTTTCCTCAAATTCCCCTCTGAGAATTGAACGGGCTTCGTCATCAACGAAGGCCAGCACAACGCCGCAGTCGAGGCAGAGATAAGGTGTTGCCTCGATGAACGGCTTTAGTAACCCTGTGGTCTTGCTCTTCCACGGGGGCTGCCAGAAGAAGCGGGAATAACCTTCCCTTTTCGTCTTACTTCGCACCATTGTTCCCCCGCAGAGGGGGCATCTCCGGGTTTCAATCATGGCCACCGTCACCACCTTCAAAGAGCTTTGTCATGCAGCCCGCTATAAACCCTCCTATCGCGTCGTCCAGGAAAGGAGGCAGCTCCGCCAGTATTCCGGGCTTTTTAGTGTCGTAGTAGAAGAAGTTGAAAAGCGCCATCTTGCCGCCGATGTACTCTGCAACGTCTATCCCAATCAACTCGTCTGCAACAAGATTTACGGGATCACCCTCCACCTCAAAGTTCTCCTCGAGGAGGAGGGCAGCCAT
>NZ_JALUFF010000001.1 GCF_027052235.1 Thermococcus sp. | reverse complement strand
CCTCTCGGAGAGGCTCGGCGGGAAGGTTGTCCTCAGGGTTCTGAGCCCGAGCGGCGAGGAGATAGCGAGGTTCAGCTGAGGTGGAAGGAATGGAGAAGGTTCTCTACGTCGTTGGAAACCTTGACTATAGGAAGGGCTTTATGAGGGAGAGCAGGGCGAGCCTCGTGATAACCGATGAGAGGCTTATAGTTGCCTTTCTGACACCAGAGCTCGCCAAAAAGATGAAGAAAGAGGCCGGCGGGGGCATCGGAGGCTTCCTCAGAGGTGTTACCAAAGCCTACGGCCATTGGAACGAGTACTACGAGATGGAGCCGGATGAGATACTCGGCGAAAGCGAAGAGAACTTCGAGATACCGCTCCGTGAGGTCAGGGAAGTGAAGGTAAAGAGCGGTGACTCAGAATCGGGGAAGAGGGAGGAGCTTGAGGTCAAAGCCAAAAAGAACCACAAGTTTTACGCCGGTGATGGCACTATACGCGTTAGAGAGCTGAAGAAAGTCCTCGAAGGCCTCGGCGTCAAGGTCAAGGCCCCGCGCTTCAGTCTCTTCTGAGCCTTTCTCTTTTTCATTTAATGGAAAAGGTTATATCGCCTCTTCCAGACCACCGAACATAACTCTCACGGGGGGTCATCATGGGGAAGTACTTCGGGACGAGCGGCATCAGGGAGGTCGTCAACGAGAGATTAACACCTGAACTCGCTCTGCGCGTTGGAAAGGCCCTCGGCACTTACCTCGACGGCGGAACGGTCGTCGTAGGAAAGGACACCAGAACGAGCGGTGAGATGGTGAAGAGCGCCCTAATAAGCGGTTTGCTCAGCGCTGGCGTCGAGGTTATAGACATCGGGTTGGCCCCTACACCTCTGACGGGCTTCGCAATAAGACTCTACAAGGCCGATGCGGGTGTTACAATTACAGCGAGCCACAATCCTCCTGAATACAACGGGATAAAGGTATGGCAGCCCAACGGAATGGCCTACACACCGGGGATGGAGGCCGAGCTGGAGAAGATAATCGACTCCGGGAACTTCAGAAAAGCCCCCTGGAACGAAATCGGAACGGTAAGGAGGGCAGATCCAAAAAGGGAATACATCGAGAGGGCCCTTGATATGGTTCACCTCAAAAACTCCTACACCGTCGTTCTAGACGCCGGAAACGGTGCCGGGAGCGTTTTGTCTCCCTATCTCCAGCGCGAGCTCGGGAACAAAGTTATCAGCCTCAACTCCCACCCGAGCGGCTTCTTTGTCAGAGAGCTTGAACCGAACGCGAAGAGCCTCTCCGCTTTAGCGAGGACAGTTAAGGCGATGGGAGCAGATGTTGGAATAGCCCACGATGGCGATGCAGACAGGATCGGCGTTGTCGATGATCAGGGCAACTTCGTCGAGTACGAGGTCATGCTCTCGCTAATAGCGGGCTACACCCTCCGGAAGTTTGGGAAGGGGAAGGTGGTAACGACTGTTGATGCCGGCTTTGCTCTGGACGACTACGTTAGACCCCTCGGCGGGGAAGTGATAAGGACGCGCGTTGGAGATGTGGCCGTTGCTGATGAGCTGGCTAAAAACGGTGGGGTCTTCGGCGGCGAGCCGAGCGGGACGTGGATAATGCCCCAGTGGAACCTAACTCCCGATGGAATATTCGCCGGGGCTTTAGTCCTTGAGATGATAGACAGGCTCGGCCCGATAAGCGAATTGGCGAAGGAAGTCCCGCGCTACGTAACGTTGAGAGCAAAAATACCCTGCCCCAACGAGAAAAAAGCCAAAGCGATGGAGATCATAGCGAGGGAAGCCCTTCGGAGCTTCGACTACGAGAGGCTCATAGACATCGATGGGATCAGGATTGAAAACTCCGACTGGTGGATCCTCTTCAGGCCGAGCGGGACGGAGCCGATAATGAGGATAACCCTTGAGGCCCACACGGAGGAAAAAGCTAGAGAGCTGATGGAAAAGGCTGAGAGGCTGGTGAAGAGGGCCATAGCGGAGGCCTGAACGTGAAGGCTCCGGCTTACATCATCTACGCGATCCTCTCCGCTTTTTTCGCTGCCCTCGTCCCGATATTCGGAAAGCTTGGCTTGAGGGATGTTGACTCCACCGTGGCAACCGTGGTCAGGGCCTTCATAATGTTCGTATTTCTCCTCCTAGTTGCTCTCTCCACGGGTAAAACGAACACAACCGGCCTTGACTACCGTTCTCTGTTTCTGATAACCCTTTCCGGTCTCGCCGGAGCCCTTTCCTGGCTTTTCTACTTCATGGCCATAAAGAACGGAAGAACAACCGCCGTGATAGCGATAGACAAAACGAGCGTTGCCCTTGCGATAGTTCTGGCTTGGCTCGTCCTGAGGGAGGAAATGAACGCGAAGACGGCAGTCGGTGCACTTCTCATAGTGATCGGAGCCATCCTCGTTTCCCTGTGATCAGCCGATGACCCGCTCAAAGACCCGTTCGAAGTTCCCGAAGGTTATCGCCTCTACCTCCCTCTCGCTGAACCGCTCCTTCATTTTTCCCAGCAGGTCTGGTATCTTGGACTCGTCCTCGAAGCCCTCAACGCCCTTTCCACTCCAGCCCCGGAGGTAGTAGACGAAGTCGAACCCGAGGCCTACGTGCCTGTAGCCCATCAGGTCAACCATATATGAGATGTGCTCCACATATCTCTCCAGCGTCGGCCTCTTGCTGTCCACGAAGCCCGGTATAGCGACGGCCCCGACGACACCGTCGCGCTCGGCTATGGCCTTTAGTTGTTCATCCTTCAGGTTTCTGGGGTGGTCGCAGAGCTTCCTTGCGTTCGAGTGGGACGCTATCACCGGGAAGGAGGTAACGTCGAGGGCGTCCCAGAAGCCGGCTTCATTTATGTGGCTCAGGTCGAGAACTATACCGAGTTCCTCGGCCTTGCCAACTACCTCGACGCCGAAGTTGGTCAGACCGCCGTTTGTCCTCTCAAAGACGCCGTCGCCTATAGCGTTTCTCAGGCTCCAAGTTAGCGTCAGGACGCGGAGGCCGAGACGGTGGAAGACCTCAAGGAGATCGAGGCTCTCCCCGATTGGCTCACCACCCTCAAGGCCCAGCCAAAGGGCGACCCTTCCGCTTTCTATGACCCCTTTCATCTCATCAGTATTCCTCACCAGCTCGAAGCTATCGCTCTCTTCAACATCCTTAAGGAACTCGTTCAGAACCTCAAGGGCGTAGCGGGTCGCGTTGTTCCTCCTGTCAGGCCTTGTCCATATGGCCATTACCCTCGCTCCAATCCCGTTGAAGAACCTCTCAAAGTTCCCCTCAAGAACCCTCGTTTTACCCTCCCTTCTCTCGTCGTAGACGAAGGTCGGCAGGTCTGAATGTGCGTCGAATATCATGTGACCACCGGTGGACATAGGAAATAACCCTTATAAGGTCTCCCGAACTTCTTGGAGCGTGGCGACGCTGACCCTTGCACTCTACAACACCTATGATGTCAAAAGGCTCCACGAGGCACACCTGAGGGCGATAGCCCGTGCCGCTCCGCTGGCCTACGCCTACGGTTTTCACCTCGCCCTAGTGGGTTTTCCCCTTGAGGGCAAGCCCTCCGAGGTGGCCGAGGCGGTCGCTGAAAAGACGACGATAGGCGAGGGTGGGAGGTATCTAATTGAGCTTGCGCTCTCCAACAGGTTTCACCTCCTTGAATTTCCGAGGAAGGGCTTTCCTCCCCAGTTTGGAGTGCCCGTTGCAACGACGAGGAAACCTTCCGCTGAAAAGGAGATAACTCCCCTCCAGCTCGCGGAGGCCTTCTCTGGTGGGGAGAGCTTTCTCCTCCTCGTAGGCCTTGGGAGGCACGGACTCCCAAAGGAAACCTTTAAGTTGGCCAGATACCATATGGACATCACCGGGAAGAGGATGAGCCTTGAGACCTGCACGGCGATGGGGGCTATAGTCGCTAGAATATCAACGTATGTGGAGGCGCTAAAATGGAGGAGTGGCAGAAGGACGTTGCGTGGCTTCTGATAGCTTTGGTGGCGGTTTTTGCCTTCGAGGAGGGCCTGAAGTTCGCGCTCCATACCGATTCACCGCTCGTCATAGTGGTGAGTGGCTCGATGGAGCCCGTCTTCTACAGGGGAGACGTTGTCCTTCTCAAAGGGGTTACAAATCCCGATCAGATTAAGGTTGGGGACGTTGTTGTCTATAAGAGGCCCGGCTACGAATATCCGATAATTCACCGTGTCAGGTACATCTACACGGTGAAGCTCAACGGGGAGCCGGAGAAGTGCTTTGTAACTTGGGGAGACAACAATCCGGTTCCAGACCCGCCCTATCCAGGCCCCTATGGACTGCTTGAAGTGAGGTTGCCAAATGGTGTTCTTGCTGGCTGTGTCCCGGCTTACGCGGTTGAGGCAAAGTCCGAGCTGGTGTTTCCCAAGATAGGCCTGATACCCCTCTGGATACGCGAGGCCTTTGGCCTTAGGGGATGATGTGAGGGTAGGAGACTGAGAAATGATGAACTAATCGGCCCCTGACCCGACGTCCTTTGGGTCGAATAATCTTGCCAGGGAGGTCTTGAAGGGTCGGTGGTAATGCCGGAGGGAAGTGCTCTGAGTGCTATGCTAAGTGTTCGTGGGCCCTGATGCAACCTATTGTTTTTTCTCCAATTTGTCGTTATTCTTTTCACGCTATGTGAATTTTGTTATAATTTTGGTAAAATCCCAAGTTATTGTCATGCCCTTTCCAAAAATTGCAACATACCGGTTCATTTGTTAAAAATTATGTACTGCAAAGTTCAATAGGTTGCATTATATCTCTCATTGAGACATCCGAGCCGTAAAATTTATAACCGATGCACTGCATAATGCTAGGATGTCCAATGCCGGACATCTAAGCTGGAGGTGTTGAGATGAAAAGGTTTGCCATGGTTGTGTGGGCAGTCTTCCTCGTGGCAATAATGGCCGGGAGCGTCTTCGCCGCACCCGCCAAGCACGTGGAAGTCAAGAACGTTCACCAGGAGAAGACCTATGGTCTCTTAACTCCAGGCCTCTTCAAGAAGGTTCAGAGGATGAACTGGAACCAAGAGGTCAATACCATAATAATGTTCGACAACCAGTATGACAAGCAGAGGGCCATAAGGGTTCTCCGCATGCTCGGTGCCAAGGTCAAATACGACTACAACATTATCCCGGCCGTTGCGGTTAAGATTAAGGTCAGGAACCTGCTCATGATAGCGGGTCTGATAGACTCTGGCTTCTTCGGAAACGCCCAGGTTTCCGGAATAAAGTTCATCCAGGAAGACTACAAGGTTAAGGTCGCCGTTGACACCGAGGGTCTTGATGAATCGGCCGCCCAGGTCATGGCCACCAACATGTGGAACCTCGGCTACGACGGTTCCGGAATAACCATCGCCATAATTGACACCGGAATAGACGCCTCTCACCCCGACCTTCAGGGCAAGGTCATCGGCTGGAAGGACTTCGTGAACGGAAAGAGCACCCCCTATGATGACAACGGCCACGGAACCCACGTCGCCAGCATTGCAGCGGGAACCGGCGCGGCCAGCAACGGCAAGTACAAGGGCATGGCCCCTGGAGCAAAGCTCGTCGGCATAAAGGTTCTCAGCGGGGAGGGAAGTGGCAGTGTTTCTGACATCATAGCCGGTGTCGACTGGGCGGTTGAGAACAAGGACAAGTACGGGATAAGGGTCATCAACCTCTCCCTCGGCTCAAGCCAGAGCTCCGACGGAACCGACTCCCTCAGCCAGGCCGTTAACAACGCCTGGGACGCTGGAATAGTCGTCTGCGTTGCAGCAGGAAACAGCGGGCCCGACAAGTACACCATCGGCTCGCCGGCAGCTGCGAGCAAGGTCATAACCGTTGGCGCCGTCGACAAGAACGACGTCATAACCGACTTCTCCAGCAGGGGACCGACGGCTGACGGAAGACTCAAGCCCGAAGTTGTCGCTCCGGGCAACTGGATTATAGCCGCTCGTGCCAGCGGAACCCAGCTCACCGACGTTACCATCGGCGACTACTATGTCGCAGCCCCGGGAACTTCGATGGCAACCCCACACGTCGCTGGAATCTCTGCTCTCATCCTTCAGGCTCACCCCAACTGGACTCCCGACCAGGTCAAAAAGGCACTCATTGAGACTGCTGACATAGTCAAGCCCGATGAAATAGCGGACATCGCCTACGGTGCAGGTAGGGTTAACGCCTACAAGGCTGCGCACTACGACAGCTACGCCAAGCTCACCTTCACCGGCTACGTGGCCGATAAGGGCACCGAGACCCACCAGTTCACTATAAGCGGTGCCTCCTTCGTTACGGCTACGCTCTACTGGGACAACAGCAAGAGCGACCTCGACCTCTACCTCTACGACCCGAACGGCAACGAGGTCGACTACTCCTACACGGCCTACTACGGCTTCGAAAAGGTCGGCTATTACAACCCGACCGACGGGACGTGGACGATAAAGGTCGTCAGCTACAGCGGTTCGGCAAACTACCAGGTTGATGTGGTAAGCGACGGCTCGCTCGGCCAGCCCGGCAGCGGCAACAACGGTGGAAACAACGGTGGAAGTGAACCTGCACCACAGCCCAGCCCGCAGCCGACCGTCGACGAGAAGACCTTCACCGGGACGGTCAGCTACCACGACTACAACGTCCACCAGATGACTGTCAACAGCGGCGCCACCAAGATAACAGGCGACCTCAGCGGGAGCAGCTACGACGACCTTGACCTCTACCTCTACGACCCGAACCAGAACCTCGTCGACAGCTCCGAGAACTACGGCTCAAGCGAGCACGTCGAGTACGCTAACCCAGCTCCAGGAACCTGGTACTTCGTCGTCTACGCCTACGACACCTACTACTGGACGGCAAGCTATCAGCTTGACGTTAAGGTCTACTACGGGTGAAACCTTTTAACCCCCTCTTCTTTTCTCCCTTGAGGTGGTCGCGATGAGAAGGTTTCTCGCCCTAGGTGTTCTGATACTCATCGTTTTCTCATCTGCCTCCGTCTCCGCTAAAATCGAGCCCTACGTCTACTCACCGACGGTTCCCGATATCTCGTTCGCTGTTCTAGCCTTTTACAGGACCGGCGATTACGCGAGGGTTCTTGAGGGATGTGAGTGGCTCCTCCAGCTGAGGACGCCCTTTGACTCCTGGGGCTACGCCTACGGTGAGGAGCACGAGGCGAAGTACACTGCCATGGCGATGCTTGCCCTGATGAGGGGTGAAAACATCGCCCACGGGAGATACCTCGGGGTTCTAAACAACGCCGCGTACTGGCTCATCTACAAGCAGAAACCGGACGGCTCGTGGGAGGACTACACTGGGACGGCGCTGGCCCTTCTGGCCCTCAGGGAGTTCAGGAGGGGCTACGTCAATAAGAGCCTGAGTGGTTTTGGCAAGCAGGTTGATGAGGCAATAGCCCGGGCAACCGGGTGGCTTATGGGGACCAAACCCAAGAACGACATGGAAAGGATATTCGGCTACCTAGCTTTGGGGAAAAGGGAAGAGCTTGAAAAAATGAAGGTTGGCGGTGAGCTCATGGCTTACAGGGCCTTCGCACTCGCCTACCTCGGGGAGAAGGTCGAGCTGAGCGGGAACTTCACGAGCAACGTCGCCATAGCAATGGCCCTCTACGCCACCGGAAACGAGAACTACCGTGAGGAACTACTCAGGAGGGAGCACTTCGGTTTCTGGGGGAAGTTGCACTACCGCGTCCTTGACCTGCTGAGCGTCTCCAAGGTTAAGGGCTTTGAGGACCTCAGAGACATCGCCTGCCCCTATCTGGGGAAGATAAGGCCTGGGAATGACTGGGAAAAGGTCGTTCTGGCGGACTACTACCTGACGTGCGGTGAAAGGCCAGAGCTACCCGGGAACATCTCGTCCCTCCTTCCTTGGCAGGTGGCTGAAATAGCAAGGATTAAGGCCCTCCTAGGTGAGAACTACTCGGGTGAGGTCAACTACCTCCTCTCGAGAGGCAAGAATGGCGTCTGGAGGGACTTCTACAACACGGAATACGTTATCTGGGTCTTCAGGGGGCTCAACGTAAGCTACAACTACTCCCAGTCCATCGAATACCTCTCCAAGAACCTCACCTGGATGTTCGAGAAGGACCCGAGAACAGGCAACCCTCGGTACTACAACGTCCCCAGCTACTACTTCGCCTACGCGGTGATCGTTTTCAAGGAGTTTGGAATGGAGAGGGAACTCAACGAGACACTTGAAATACTCAGGGGGAGGCAATACGAAAACGGGGCGTTTCCGTACACGCAGGGCTCGGTGGCGGGGATAACATCGACTGCCAAGGTCGCCTGGGCCCTTCAGGAGGCCAATCTAACCGGGACTGAACTCTACAAAAAGGCCGTCTCATATCTCAGGAAGCTCCTCTACGCCGACATCCCCGAACCGCAGGAGGATGAGGGCTTCGCAGTGCTGAAGAACGCGACCTTTGTAATCGTAAAGGGCTCAAGTTACGCTGGCAACTCAACTGACCGGGTCAAGCTGGGCGGCATCGACGGCTACGTCGTGATATACCCGTCGAGGAACCCGCTTGCAATAGAGGCTTATCCCGTTGCGGGTTTCAGGGCGCTTCCCCCGAAGGAGGGTGGAGAGAAGGGCTACCTATATATCGGAATCGCGGTTATAGCCATCGCCCTGACGTTGGCCATCGTATTGAAGGTTAGAAAGCCCGGGAAGTGACGTTTGGCTTTTTCATCTTTTCAACCCTTTTCGCTACGAAATCCCTCAAAAACTTCCCGCTGAACTCAGTTTTTCTTCCTGCAAGGTAGGAACGGTAGATTTTCAGAGCATCCTCATCTCCAAGCTCTTCAAGCTTCCTCAGAACGTCTTCCTTTTTGAGACTTGAGCCGTGCAGAAAGGCGATGAGCCTCGCGGTCTCGCCCGCGAGAATGTGAAGCATCTTCCTGTTCCCTGAGAAGTGCTCAAGGTTTCTCAAAATCCCCTCCAGCCTTCTTGGAAGTATCTCACCAATTTCGTATTCTGGGAGAAGCCCGACTATCTCCTCGCCGATAACCACGAGGTGGTTCTCCCTGAAGTCAGATTGATAAACCGTCAGGAACTTGTACGGATAACAAGGTTGAGAGGGTCACGGAGGTTTGAGAGCCATTCCCAGGCGATGTCAATCTCAACGGCTTTGAGGCCTTTAGAGCACTCCTCAAGAATGGGCCTGAGTTTGGAGAGCACATCTTCTGGCTTCGCGCCCTCTTCGAGAACGACAAAGAAGTCAAGGTCGCTCGTTCCCGGAACGAAGTCTCTCTAACGAGAGAGCCGTAGAGAATTAGGGAATGAAGGCCGGGAACACGGCCGAGCTTCTGCCCGATGCAGGCAATAAGGGCCATCATGTGGTCGAGGCTTCCTCGTCGTTGTAAAGCTCGTCGCCGACGGTTATCCTCTCCTCGAAGCCCTTCGAGCCCTCAAGCGTCTGTATCCTGAACATGTAGCTCTTGTACCAGTTGTAGGTCGGCTTGACCTTAACCGGAAGGAGCTTCCACGCCCTAGTCTCCTCTTCATAACCCCAGTTGACGTACTCGTTGAAGTTCCTGATGATGTCGGTTATGACGACACCGAACTCGTTGAGGAGTAGCTTTTGAATCTCGCGCCACTTGTCAAGGGAGCTTTCTCTTCTAGTTATGCCGAAGTAGCCGGCGCAGCCGGGGCCCTTTAGAGTTGCTATCCCCCTTCCGACGAAGGCCCTTATAGCCTCGACCGTCTCGGGCGGGTCTGTGACGAAGGTGTCGAACTTGTGGAGGGCATAATCGGGGAGGGGTTCTCTCAGGTCGAAGGTGAACATTTCGATGTTCTCGTAGCCGAGCTCATCGGCAGTCTTCTCGATGAACTTCACAAGGCGCTCATCAATGTCAAGAACCGCTATCCTCTTCGGCAGGCCGGAGAGCATTAGTGCTACGCTGGTCAGGTCATCATCGCCGAGGACGAAGACCTCCTTGTTCTCAAGGTCACCCCTGCTGTGCATTAAAGCAACCCTCGCCACGGTGGTCTCGGGCGTAACGTAGGCCTGGTCGAAGTCGTGCTTCGGCTGTGGACGGTCCTTGACGATCTCCCTGAACTCCTCAAGGAGGTCTCTGAATGCTGAAAGCTCAACGGTCTTCCCCTGGCAGTGGGAGCAGGTGTAGTCCACCCTCGGTCCTATCCCGTACTTCTCCACGAGCTTTTTCCCGCTCTCAGTCAGGACGACCCTCGACCCCTCGAAGGCCACGTAGCCCATCTCGTGGAGGGCCGTTATGACCGCCACGACCAGCGGAAGTGGTTCTTCGCTGAGGTCAACGATGCGCCAGACGTCACCGCTCGCCTGTATCGCGCTCAGAACGTTCTCAATCGTTCTCTCGTAAACGGGGATGCTCGTCTTTTCCTTAACCCTCTCCACTATCTCCCTCATCTTAAGCACCTCCAGAAGCTTTAGCTTCGTGAGCGGGGTTAGGGCGGGCCTCTTTTAAGGTTTTCCCAGCGGTAGGTTTAAGAGTTGAGGACGGGATCCCCTTCGATGATAAGACAAGTTGGAGACGACTTCGTCAAGCGCTACCGCCTGAGGTACAACCTTGAGGCCCTTGAAAGGGTTAAGAAAGAAATCGGGGAGAGGGCTTACTCCCGCCTGAAAGCCTTGATAGGATACCGCCTGGCCGGAAAGGAATTCGACCGCTCTCCAAGTGGTGTTAAAGTGGCTTTGGCATTCTCGGCCGGCTCAGACAGCACGGCCTCGCTGAAAATCCTCCGCTGGGCGGGCTTTGAAGTTGTCCCCGTGACGGTTAAGCTCCCCCAGATGGATGAGAGAGTTTTGGAGAAGGCCAGAAAAGCGGGAGCTGTTTTCGTCGAGGTTCCCAACTATCTTGAGGTTATAACGGCCCAGATGGAGAAGGGCGCCCCAATATGCGGACGCTGTCATTCGATGGTGATGAAAGCTGTTGAGGACTACGCGAGGACTCGGGGGATAAGAATAGTAGCCTCGGGCGACCTTCTGAGTTCTGGCCTCATATCAATATACAAAAAAGGAGACCTTGTAATCCTCAACTTCCCTGCCTTCTTGGCCCTCGACAAGGCGGAGCTCGTAGGGGTCATCGGAGGGGGATATAAGTTGAGCTTTGGCTGTCCACTTCTCTGGGAGCTCTTCAGAAGGGCCCCATCGACAAAGAGGCTCTCGATACAGCGCGTCCTCAGGGAAACGAGGGCCAGGGCATTAACTCCGGAAATGGCGACTGAGTTAATAAGGGACATACTCTCGCGCTAGATACACATCTGTGGCCCAAAAGGTTTAAATGTGTATTCTGAAACCTTGAGCGGTGGTGAGTAATGGTAACGAAGGAAGATGTTGAGAAGGTCGTTAAGGAAGTAGTTGACGAGAAATTCATCCGCTCAATCGAGGTCGATGAGAATGGCAACGTCACGGTTACTCTCTCCAGGGACACCCCCGATATAGACAACGTCCTCATAAAACTCCACTCCGAGATCGGAAAGCTCGAAGGCGTTGGCATCATAACCATAAACCGCGAAAGGGAAACTAAGGAGACCGGCGAGAAGGTCGAGCTGACGAAGGAGCTAATCCTTGAGAAGCTCAAGGAGGTCATAGACCCGGAGATAGGCCTCGACGTGGTCAACCTCGGCCTAATCTACGACCTCCAGATAAGGCCCGACAACACCGTTTACGTAAAGATGACGATGACGACTCCCGGTTGCCCGCTGACGATGTGGATTCTAAGGGCAGTTGAAGACAAGATACTCGAAATCCCGGGCGTTAAGGACGCCGAAATAGAGCTCACCTTCGACCCGCCGTGGAGTCCGGACATGATAAGCCCGGAGTACAAGAAGAAACTTGGTCTCTACTGACCATCCTTGCCTTTTTCTGTTCCCTTCGGTCGTTCCCAGAGCGTTCCGCATGAATCCGTTCTAAACCATCGGTTTCCGGAACGAAAACTTTATATTCGTCCGGACTCACTTAAAGGCGGTGATGTCCCATGGCGTGGAAGGTTACGGTTGACCAGGACACCTGCATTGGTGACGCCATCTGTGCAAGCCTCTGCCCGGACGTTTTTGAGATGGGCGACGACGGAAAGGCCCACCCGATTGTGGAGGTTATCGAGGACGAGAACCTCTACAACTGTGCCACCGAGGCTATGGAGGCCTGCCCAGTTAGCGCTATTACCGTTGAGGAGGCCTGATGCCTCTCCTTTTTCCTTCTCCTTGACTGTGTGCTCTTCTAAGTGCTTGCATCATGTTTACAGACTGCATCAGCCTGTTTTTGGGTTTGACAAGAAACGAAAAAGGCAGAAAAGAAATTAATCGAGCGTTAAATTGAACTTCTTTGCCTGCTCCAGGACGTACTCCCTTATCTCCCTCGCCTTCGGAAGCTCAGCGACTATCTCGCCGTTTTCTATGAGTGGTTTGAGGAGGGGCTCAACCTTCGCCCCGCAGACCGGGCACTTTTCGAGCTTTTTGTCGGCCGGAACGCGGTGGTAGTGGCCGTTCTCGCAGCGGTATATCTGCTTCCTCCCGCTGAGCTTTCCGCGCTTCGTGATGGGCTTGCCCTCAACCTCCACTATGTCGAGGGAGAAGTCCACTGGTTTTGCGCTCGCTATGGCCGAGCCAACTCCGAAGGCATCCGCAACGTCCGCTATTTTTGCAATGCTCTCCTCGTTTAAACCTCCCGAGACAAAGATTTTGACCCAGTCGTAGCCCCTAAGGTCGAGCT
This sequence comes from Thermococcus sp., assembly GCF_027052235.1. Classification (NCBI taxonomy): domain Archaea; kingdom Methanobacteriati; phylum Methanobacteriota; class Thermococci; order Thermococcales; family Thermococcaceae; genus Thermococcus; species Thermococcus sp. The sequence continues at coordinate 8,864 of NZ_JALUFF010000001.1, read as the reverse complement.
CCCAGCGGACTTCTTCAATGATCCTCCTGAAGTCCCCTCTCCTTGAGCCCGGCGTGTCCAGCCTTACCGCGTTAAGCCTCTTGCCGAGGGCCTCAGCTGCCATTAAAGCCTCGAACTTCTCGTCGCAGAGGGTGTCAACCAAGGCCGTCCTAGGAACTTCGGGCTCAACGACCTCGTCGAAGTACTTCCAGGCCTTTACCTGATCGCCAACGGTCAGGATTAAAGCGTGTGGCATCGTTCCAACGGGCTTTTCGCCCATCATCTCCGCTCCGAGAACTCCGGAGACGCCATCGCAACCGCCTATAAAGGCCGAGCGGTCTATCATCGGAGCTATAGCTGGATGCATGTGCCTTATGCCGAAGGAGTAAACCGGCTTGAAGTTCGCCGCTATTTTAATCCTCAATGCCGCGGTGGCTATCCCGCTCGCCTGGCTGAGCATTCCGAGTAAGGCCGTCTCGTATATGCCAAAGTCGTCGTAGTAGCCCTCTATCTGGAGAACCGGCTCGTAGGGGTGGAAGATTGTGCCTTCAGGCATCGCGTAAATGTTAACCGGCATGCCCTCGAATAGCTTCGCGACCTCCTCTATTCCAGCCAAAATCCCCCACTTCCAGCCGTTTGGAAGGGAAGTCGTTGTTACGTCGGCGAAGACCTTCTTCCGTATCCCCTTCTCCCTCAGGATTTTTCTTGTCCTGATGAAGTAAACGTCGGTAGTCTTTCCAGCCCTTATATCCTCCTCGTGGGCGATGTAGAAGTCCCTCATCTAAATCACCGTTTTGAATACGTAAAGAGAGTTTAAGGCTTTTCCTCAGAGGGAGAAGGGAAGCTCTGCCTTTTCTCCCCTCTCGATTTTGTGCAGTTCTCTCCTGTAGGCCTCAAGCGGCTTATCCTCGACCTTAAGAAAACCAGCGAAGGTTTTGGGTCTCTTTTCAAGCTCGTTAAAGAACTCGGGGTAGCGTTTGTCCCTGACTATGTGGTGGTCGAGGATTACTTCAGCGTTCGTCTCGCGGATTATCTCGTTGAGGTTTTTGATTCCAGTTTCCCAGCTGCCCTCGGCGCGCTTTCCGAGATAGGTCGGCGGTCCGCCGGTTATAAGCAGGTCGGGGTTTTTAGCGACTATCCACTCAACGGCTTTCCTGTTCAACAGCTGGATGTCGCTGGCGTGGATTACCCTTTTGGAGCCCTCGTCAATTAGAACCATAACAACAAACCCGAGCTTTGAGCCCTCACTCCCGTGTGGAACCGCCGGCGAGAACTCAAGCCTAACCCCGCCGAGGTCGAAGGTTCTCCCATCGGCGAACTCAATCTTTTCTGCTATCGGTTCGACGTTTTTCAGGAAGGCCCACGCCCTCTTCCTCTGGCTGAAGTTTATGTTCTCCCGCGGGTGCTTGATGAAGAGAAGCTTTCCAGCGTAGATTTCCCTCGCAAAGGCCTCGCTTGAACTCTCATACAGGCCCTCGAAGAAGGGCGTGTGGTGGTCGTAGTGGTAGTGGGAGATCGTCACAACATCGGCCCTTCTGGCATAACCCTGGAGCTTCTTCCTCATCTGCTGAAGGGTTTCCAGCTCGACTTTCGCCGGTGGGAGGCCGTAGCGCTTCGGTCCAAGGGCGACGCCGGGATCGATGAGGATTTTTAGTCCGGAAGCTTCGACGAAAGTGGCTAAGCTCCTCACGCCCAAACTTTCGGAGGCGAGGGGGATGATGCGCATTTTATCACCGATGGATGTTGGGCTAAGGTTTAATAAGCCCTCTCCATAAGTGAAAGCTAACCGATGATGAGTGTCATCCCTCCTGAGAGATGATGACATTATCCCCACCTGAGGTGGTTCGATGCTGGGGTTTCTGAGAAGGAAGAAGGAGAAGCACGGCCCCTTCGTTTATCTCAGCGAGCCGACTTTCCTCTACCACACCAGAACGGAGAAGGCGATAGTGGATATTATCAGGGAAAAGCTCAACACTGACAACATCCTCGTGCCCTCTAAATACGGTCTAAGGGACACGAGCTACAGGATTAAAGAGGCCGAATACCTCGTCGCGGTTGCACCGCTCGGCAAGTTCACCTCTCTCGTCGGCAGGGAGGTAAAGATAGCCCAAGAGCTCGGCGTTAAGGTCTTCACACTCATCATCGCCAGAGAAGGGGACGAGCTCGTTTACCTCTGGGTCGAAGGCGTTCCGGAGGAAATCGAGTGGCTCTCGCCAGAGGAGACCGAGGAGTTCATGAAGACCTTCCTCAACAGGGAATTCATGGATTACCTGAAGAACGCCCTTCTATTCGGCTCAAGGAGAAGGGAATGGTAGTAAAAAAGTAAAAGTTCAGGCGTTGGCTTTCCTCTTTCTCTCTATGTAGTCGCATATTGCCTTTGCTGCCTTCTTTCCGTCTCCCATCGCTAAGATAACGGTTGCCTCTCCCCTAATCGCGTCACCGCCCGCAAAGACACCGGGAATACTCGTCATCAGGTTCTCGTCAACGACGAGGGTTCCGTCCGGGTTCGTCTTCAGGCCCGGGGTTTCGGCTATTATCCTGTTGGGTTCGAGGCCTATCGCTATGATCACCGTATCTGCAGGTAGCGTTACGTACTCGCCGGTTCCGGCTATCTTCCTCTTTCCGCGCTTGTCGCGCTCCTCAAGCGGGCGCATCTTTTCAAACTTCACGGCCTTGACTCTGCCGTTCTCGTCGCCTATGAACTCGACCGGCTGGAGGAAGAACTCGAACTTTACACCCTCCTCCTCGGCGTGCTTTATCTCCTCGATACGTGCGCTCATGTCCTCCCTGCCACGGCGGTAGGCTATTGTAACCTCGGCACTCAGCCTCAGAGCGGAGCGGGCCGCGTCCATAGCCGTGTTTCCGGCGCCGATGACTATGACCTTCTTCCCTATCGCTATGGGAGTGTCGTACTCCGGGAACTCGTAGGCCTTCATGAGGTTTACCCTCGTGAGGAACTCGTTCGCGCTGTAAATTCTCCCGAGGAGTATTCCCGGGATGTTGAGGAGCTTCGGCGTTCCCGCGCCGGTTCCTATGAAGACCGCATCGTACTCCTTCAATAGCTCGTCGATCGTAACCGTTCTCCCGACGACGTGGTCGGTGAGTATTCTCACTCCGAGCTTCCTCAGCTTGTCGAGTTCCTTCTCAAGTATCTCCTTTGGCAGTCTGAACTCTGGAATACCGTAGGCTAAAACTCCGCCGGGCTTGTGGAGGGCCTCGTAGATGGTAACATCATATCCCAGCTTCGCCAGCTCGCCAGCGGCGGTGAGTCCAGCGGGTCCAGCTCCGACGACAGCCACCTTCCCTTTCCCGCAGAGGGGTGGCCTCATCTCCTCCAGCAGTTCGTCCTCTATGCCGTGCTCCCTAGCGTAGTCCGCCACAAACCTCTCAAGCTTTCCGATGTCTATGACGTCCCCGACCTTGCCCATGACGCAGTCCTTCTCACACTGGTCTTCCTGCGGGCAGACCCTGCCCGTTATTGCCGGAAGGGTGTTGTCAGCCCAGATTACCCTCAGGGCTTCCTTTACTGCTTTGTCCGGGTTGTCGCGGTATTCTACGAGCTTGCCTATGAAGCCCGGAATGTTGATGTGAACGGGACAGCCCTTAATGCACGGAGCGTACTCGGGTGGACACTGAAGGCACCTCTCAGCCTCTTTCACGGCAAGCTCAAAAGTATAACCAAGGTTAACCTCGCCGAAGTCCTTAATGCGCTCCTCCACCGGCCTTTCGGGCGTTGGGACTCTCTCCTTGATGAGCTTCGGCTTCTTCCTTCTCGCCATTCAGATCACCCCCTTCGCCCTGAGTTCTGCCAGATAGCGCTCCTTTGCGAGCCTCTCCTGCTCCACGAAGCGGGAGTTCCTCCTGATGACGTCCTCCCAGTCTACCTTGTGGGCGTTGAACATCGGGCCGTCCCTGCAGGCGAACTTTATCTGGCCGTCGTAGAGTATCCTGCACGAACCGCACATGCCGGTTCCGTCGACCATTATCTGCCTCACGGTGGTTATCGTCGGTATTCCGTAGGGCCTCGTGAGCTCTGCCAGCTTTGCTAGAGAACCGAGCTTCCCGCCTGCGAAGATTATGTCGACTTTGTCTTTCTCGATGAGCTCCTTCACGACGTCGAGGTAGTGTCCCTTCCTCCCGACGCTCCCGTCATCTGTGGTTATGTAGTGCTCATCTGCAACGGACTTAGCGAGGAACTCCTCCGGATAGACGTTCTGCTTGTTCTCAAAGCTCTGTATCGATATCGTGTAGTTTCCCGCTTCCTTCATGGCCTTCAGCGTGGCATAGTTTTCGGCCTGCCCGCAGACTGCATCTGAGGCGAAGACGACGTTGCCGTAGTACTTCACTTTTATCGGCTTCCCTAGGGGGCCCACCACGCTGTAGAGCTCGTCTCCGACGTTGAACTCGTAGTAGAGCTGTAAGCTCGTCTTACCGAGCTTCCTGATGAACATTCCAACCCTTCCTTCCTCGGCCCTGTAAACGGACATAGGAACCCTCTCGCCCCTCTCGTGGAGTATGAAGACGACGAACTGGCCGGGCTTCCATGCTTTCGCCACGTGGGGTGCCTCGACCTCTACGAAGTAATCAATCGGGCTTAAATCCCGCTTTGCCGTGATCTTATATCCCATAGTGCACCACCCTGTTCACGTGATCAGGCATATTCATTCCCAGTTTTGGGTAAAGCTCTTATACGGGTTTCTTAAACCAAAGGTTTAGAACCTTCGCGGGGCCGAAAAAAGCCTTTGGCGGGCTTTTTCAAAGGCCGGTTCTCCCTTTGGGAAGCTTTTTAGGCACTGCAACGAACTTCTCCCGGTGGTTGAGATGGTGAAGATACCCAAGAGCCACCCGCGCTACTGGAGCCTCTACTACAGGGAGAAGATTATCGAGGGGATGGAGAAAGGCATGACCGCTAAAGCCGGCCTCATAGCCCACGGTCGGGGTGAGGCCTTCGACTACCTCATCGGCGAGAGGACGATAGAGCCCGCTGAACGGGCCATGAAAGCTGCGGTGGCAAAGTTCCTCCTTGCAAAGCATCCGGTCATCTCCGTCAACGGCAACGTCGCCGCCCTCGTCCCGAAGAAGACGATAGAGCTGGCGAAAGCCCTCAACGCAAAGCTTGAGATAAACCTCTTTTACAGAACGGAGGAGAGGGTTAAGGCTATAGCTGAAGAGCTCAGGAAGTACGACCCCGAAATCGAGATACTCGGCATAAACCCGACGAAGAGGATTCCGGGTTTGGAGCACGAGCGCGGAAAGGTGGATGAGAGAGGCATCTGGAGGGCTGACGTCGTTTTAGTTCCTCTTGAGGATGGCGACAGGACGGAAGCACTCGTAAGGATGGGCAAGTTCGTTGTTACGGTTGACCTCAACCCGCTTTCGAGAAGCGCCAGAATGGCCGACATAACCGTAGTGGACAACATCGTTAGAGCCTACCCGAGGATGGTCGAGCTTACCGGGGAAATGAAGAACCTCCCGCGGGAGGAGCTTGAGAGAATAGTGGAAGAATACGACAACGGGAAAACCCTGAGCGACGTTTTAGTCCACATAAGGGACAGGCTCACCGAGCTTGCCAAGGAAGGGATCTGGAGGAGGAAGGAGCTCTAGAGCTCCCTCTCGGTTTTTTCGACGAGCTTTCTGAGGCCCGCTATCAGCTCGTTCTCGTCCCTTGCCTTTGAAACCACCAGCGGGACCCTTTCGCGCTCTGCCAGCTTGACGGCCAAGGTGTCGAGCTTTTTGACACCGTGGAGGACTATTACAGCTGGCTTAAGCCCTTGGACGCGGACCGCTATCATCGGACTCCTCCCCGTTGAGACCTTCGTGAAGACGAGGGCCCTCTCAGTTGTCCAGCCGTAGAGCTTGAGGAACTCCTCGCTGCTCATCTCAAGGATGGCCCTTATGCTGTCGACGACGGTGTAGCCATATATCCTCCTGTCGAGGAGGTGGGGGTTGGCAACTACTTCACCTTTCACGGCCTTAACGACGTCCGCTATCGTGACCGGCAGGGAGAACTCCCTGATGTCGAGTATCGCATCGGTCGGAAGCTCTCCTTCAATCGTCTTGCTGAAGGCCTTGATGACGTTTCCGCCTCGCTTCTCGTCTATCTCAAGGAGGGCCTCCACGAACTTCCTTATAGTCGACGCCCCGGGGCTCTTTCTCCTCCCGCCTTCGTAGTCGCTTATGACCGAGGAAGAAACTCCGAGGTGCTCGGCCAGTTCGGTCTGACTTATCCCGAATATCTCGCGCCACTTCCTCATCGTCTTTCCCGGATCAGAAGAGAGCGTTATTTCGCCCGCTATTCTCTTGGCAAGGGCCTCTTTTTCCTTCTCCAGCATGGGAGATAGTACTCCGGGAATGTTATAAGCCTTTCGGCAATTGCCTAATATCTTTTGGAAAATGCTGACACCTCCCTGGGAGCGGGAAGAGACGAAGGGGTTCAACAGGGGGCAATGAACATTCAGAAGGGTTAGAGAAGTTTGGTGCGGTGGCCGGGATTTGAACCCGGGTCACCGGCTTGGAAGGCCGGTGTCCTAGACCAGGCTAGACTACCACCGCATCACAAAAGTGGTGGGGCGAGGGGGATTTGAACCCCCGACACCCGGATCTTCAGTCCGGCGCTCTCCCAGGCTGAGCTACCGCCCCACGTCCAAAGATAGAAGGCTGGAGCAGATTTATAAATCTTGCGGTGCTGAATGGCCAGAGCTGGACATCAGATTTTTGGCTCCACTGCGTAGACCGTCCTGTCCTCGCCTATGCCCTCGATAAGACCGCGGTGCCTCCTCACGCAGCTCTCGCATTCTCCACAGTGTATCGGCTTCCCGTCCTCGGTGAATCCCTTCGGCATGTAGCAGGAGTTGGAGTACTCGTACTTTGCGTTTAACTCTTTCAAGAGCTTTGCTATCCCCTTCTTGTCGAGGTTGATGAGAGGAGCCACAACCCTGACCTCGCTCAGCGTCCCGTAGCGGAGCATCTCGTTCATCTTCTCCACGAACTCCGGTGTGTTATCCGGGAAAGTTGCTCCTTCCTCGGCGTTGAAGCCCACTATTATGTCCCCGCCACCAAGGGCATCCAAAAGTGAAGCTGCTACCGCTATTAAAACCACGTTGCGCGCTGGAACCCAGACGCTCTTGGCGGTCTCCTGGGCAAAGCTCATGTCTTCGAGTTCTTTCCCAGTAACCTTCGGCGTCTCCCCGCCGACTAGTGTCGTTCCTCTCAGTTTGGAAAACTCCTCAAGGAAGTCCAGCCTTATTATCTTCAGCGGGACATTGAGTTCCTTCGAGAAGAACTCCGCAACCCTGTTCGTAACGCGCTCCTCGTTGCTGCCGTAGTTGACGGTGAGCATTATCACCTCGTCGTAGTTCCCCTTCGCCCAGTAGAGGCAGGCCGTGCTGTCCAGCCCACCGGAGAACAAAACCACCGCGCGCTTCATTCAACCACCTCCGGGAGCAGTTTAATCCCAAGTTTTCCGGCACGGTTTCTAAGCTTTTTGTCGTAGGTTGCGAGGGTCCCAATTTCCTTGGCTATCGCGAGGATCACGGAGTCGTTGTAATGTTTTAAACCGAGGTTTCCGAAAAGCTCAAAGGCCGGAAGTAGGTACCTTCTGTCATCGACGAGGCTAACCTTCTCGTTTAAAAGGATCCTTGTCAGGGTTTTCTCCCCTTCCTTGGGTGCAACCCCTGCCACTGCCAGATTCCATACGAACTCATAAACGACAACCACTGGCAGAACTACCCTGTCCAGTGAGTTTATCAGTCCCCTTGCCTCCCCATACCTCTCTGAACTGCGGTTGATAGAGTAAATGAGGACGTTTGTATCAACGACCGCTACTCTTCCCATCTGGATGCCTCCGCAAGGGCTTTCCTGGAGTTCTCCTCGATTTCTTCGGGCGTGAAGTCCCTTCCAAGGTCAAGGCTCGGCCACTCCATTTCGGCTTTTTTGATGACTATCTCGTCTCCCCTAAGCTCTACACTCAGGTATTCGCCCTCCTTTATGCCGAGGGCCTTCCTTATCTCGGCGGGAATTGTTATCTGGTAGTTGCGGGTAACCTTCGTGATCGGCATAGTAGTTCACCATAGTATAGTAGGATTTTCTACTAGATAACCCTTTCGCTCACTCGAGGGCAAGGCCAACGATGTCTTTAACGCTCGAAAAGCCCTCGCTTTCGAGATACCTCTCAATTCCCTCGCTTATCTCCCTGAAAACCTTCCAGCCGCGAAGCGAGACGGCAGTGCCTATCTGCAAAGCCGAAGCTCCAGCGAGGAGGAACTCGACGGCATCTTGCCACGTCGTTATGCCCCCGATGCCTATAACCGGGATTTCAAGGGTTCTCGCGAGGTCGTAAACGGTTCTCAGAGCGACGGGCTTAACCCCCGGCCCGGAGTAGCCCCCAACCTTGTTGCTCAGTATTGGCCTTCTCGCGTAGATGTCGATGGCTATCGCCTTCAGTGTGTTTATCGCCGAGACCGCATCTGCTCCAGCCCTTTCAGCTGCCAAACCGAGCTTCGTTATGTCATCGGTGTTCGGGGTTAGCTTTGCTATAACTGGCTTATCGGTGGCGTCCTTGACTGCTTTAACCACATCATACACGTTCTCCGGCTTCTGGCCGATCTCCATGCCGTAGCCCTTCGCGTGGGGACAGCTGAGGTTCAGCTCGAAGGCGTCTCCAACGTCGCTCAGCTTTTCAGCGAGAAAGGCGAACTCCTCAGGTGTTCCTCCGAAGATGGAAACGATGAGCGGAAAGTCGAAGGTGTAGCCCTCGACCATCTCAAGAAAGCCTTTCCAACCGGGATTTGGCAGTCCCATCGCGTTTATCAGGCCGTAGGGGAGCTCCACTATCGTTGGGTTGTCGTAGCCCTTCCTCGGCTCGATTCCGATGGACTTCGTAACGA